>JAURMS010000087.1 GCA_030830595.1 Gammaproteobacteria bacterium
CCGCGCATCAGCGTGATGTGCCCGGCGTGCGCCCAGCCTCGGAAACGGTTGACCACGTAAGTCAGTCCCGAGGTGGTCTCGGTGAGATAGGGCGTGTCGATCTGGGCGATGTTGCCGAGGCAGACCACCTTGGTGCCAGGGCCTGCCCGGGTCACCAGTGCCCGCATCTGCTTGGGGGTGAGGTTCTGGGCCTCGTCGAGGATGAGGTAGCGGCTGAGGAAGGTTCGCCCGCGCATGAAGTTCAGAGAACGGACCTTGATCCGGTTGCGCAGCAGGTCCTGGGTGGCGGCCCGGCCCCAGCTGCCGCCTTCCTGCCCATGGGTCAGGACCTCGAGGTTGTCCATCAGCGCTCCCATCCAGGGCTCCATTTTTTCCTCTTCGGTGCCGGGCAGGAAGCCGATGTCCTCGCCGAGCGGGATGGTCACCCGCGTCATGAGGATTTCCCCGAAACGGTTGCTCTCGAGCGTCTGCACCAGCCCTGCTGCGAGGGTCAGCAGGGTCTTGCCCGTCCCGGCGGGGCCAAGGATGGTGACGAAGTCGATCTCCGGATCCAGCAACAGGTTGAGCGCGAGGTTCTGTTCGCGGTTGCGGGCGTTGATGCCCCACACCGCCTGGCGCGGATTACGGAAGTCGCGAACCAGCTCCAGGGTGGCTAAATCACCCTCGACCTTGCGCACGATGGCTTCGAATCCCTGCTCGCCCGGCTCGCAGACGAACTGGTTCGCCTGCCAGTCCTGCACCAGCGGCCCGGCGATCTCATAAAAGGTCCTGGACTGTTCCTGCCAGGAGCGCAGGGCGGCCCCATGCGAGTCCCAGAAGTCCGCTGGCAGGTCGCTGACGCCGGAAAACAGGAGGTCGGCGTCCTCGATGGTGCGGTCGCTGTAATAGTCCTCGGCATGCACTCCAAGGATGGAAGCCTTGATGCGGAGGTTGATGTCCTTGGACACCAGCGTGACGCGCGCCGCCCCCGACTCCCGCTGCAGTGCGAGCGCATACCGCAGGATTGCATCGTCTGCACCGTGCCGGGGCAGGCTGTCGGGAAGGCCCGATTCCAGGCGACGGGTCTGGAAGTACAGCCTGCCGGTAGGCGGGCGCTTGCCCTTGCTGGAGGCCCGCGCACCCGGCAGCTCGATGCCCCGATCGATCTGCTCCTTGGTGGCCTCCGCCATCAGTTCATCAAGGAAGCGACTGACCTGGCGCACACTGCGGGCAGATTCGGAGAGCCCCTTCTTGCCGGCGTCGAGTTCCTCGAGCACCACCATGGGGATGTGGATGTCGTGTTCCTCGAACCGAAAGATCGAGGCGGGATCGTGCATCAGCACGTTGGTATCGAGGACGAAGACGCGCCTGTCCTCGGCGCTTCCGCCCGGGGCGGCGTCGCCAGGCCTGGTCAAAGCGCCTTCGCGGCCTCGAGCACCGCGGCCGCGTGCCCGTCGACCTTGACCTTCCGCCACTCGGCCCTGAGCACGCCCTCGGCGTCGATCAGGAAGGTGCTGCGCTCGATGCCCATGACCTTCTTGCCGTACATGTTCTTTTCACGCCAGACATCGAACTTGACCGCCAGTTCATGCTCGGTGTCGGCGGCGAGGTGAAAGGGGAAACGGTGCTTGGCCCGGAACTTCTCGTGCGAGGCGAGGGTGTCGGTGGAGACGCCGAGCACCGTGACGCCAGCGCGCTGGAAGCGGGCATACAGGTCGCGGAAGTCCTCGCCTTCCCGGGTGCAGCCCGGGGTGTTGTCGCGCGGATAGAAATAGATCACCAGCTTGTTCCCGCGGGCGTCCGCTGAGCGGAGCTTGCCATCGGTGGTCTCCACCGTGAAGGCAGGGATTTTCTTGCCGAGCGCGAGTGTTGCCATGGCAGTGACCTCAGCCTTTGACCGGCTCCAGGATTGCATCGAGGTTGAAGTTGTCGCACAGGTCCATGAATTCCTCGCGCATGGCGCCGAGGTGCACGCTGGCCGGCACGTTGATCACCATGTACAGGCCGAACATCGGGGCGCCTGTGTGGGGTGCAGGATAGTTGCGGGTGCTCATTTCTGATACGTCGATCCCGCGTGCGGCGAAGAACCCTGTCAGCGCGGCCACGATGCCCGGCTGCTCGAGACAGACCACGTCCACCGAGTAGGGGATCTGGTCTTCCCGCACCTTGCGGGGCTCGGTGCGCCGCACCTGCAGGCTGACCCCCGTGGACTCCGCCAGACGCTTGAGTTCCGTCTCCATGCGCGCGATGGAGTGCCAGTTGCCCGACACCATCATCAGGATGGCGAAATCGGCGCCCAGGGCGGTCATGCGGCTCTCGCTGATGCTGCCGCCGCAGTCCGCAATGACCTTGCTGAGGTCGTGAACGAGGCCAATCCGGTCGCCGCCGATGGCGGCGATGGCGATATGTTGCTTCATTCGTGGGGAGCCGCTGACACCGTCGTAGTTTACCGCCTGAACGCGGCGCAGGGAAACGCAATGCACCGCTTGCGCGGTGTCCAGCCACCCCATAGGATGGCGCCCCCTCTGTAGCGATGGCGCGCCCCCATGTTCCGCGGCTCACTGGTAGCCCTGGTTACACCGATGCTCGAGTCCGGGGTCGTAGACCTGGCCGCTTTCGAGGTCCTGCTCGACTGGCACCTCGGTCAGGGCAGCGACGGGGTGGTGGTGCTCGGTACCACCGGTGAGGCACCGACCCTGACCCTCGAGGAAGGTGATGAGTTGCTGCGCCGGGCGGTGCAGCGCCTCGGGGGGCGGATCCCGGTGCTGGCGGGCACAGGCACCAGCGCCACGGCCACCACGGTGGCCCGGACCCGCAGGGCCTGCGAGATTGGCGTGGACGGCGTGCTGGTCGTCACGCCCTACTACAACAAGCCCTCGCAGTCCGGACTGTTGGCGCACTTCGTGGCCGTCGCCGAGGCCAGCAGCGTCCCGGTCATGCTCTATAACGTGCCGGCGCGCACCGCCTGCGACCTGTTGCCGGCAACCGTCGGCGACCTTGCGCGGCATCCGCGCATCGTCGGGATCAAGGACGCCACGCCGGATCCGGCCCGCCTCGCCGCCCTGGTCGCCGCCTGCGGCGATGATTTCCTGGTGTTTGCCGGCGACGACGCCGCCTCGCGCTCATGGATGCTGGGGGGCGCCCAGGGGGTGGTCTCGGTCACGGCCAATGTTGCACCGGCGCTGGTGCGCGAGTTGTGCGAGGCCAGCCTGGAGGGTGATCTGCCCCGCGCCTCGGCTCTGGAGCAGCGTCTTGAGGGCCTGAATCGGGCGCTGTTCGCCGAGGCCAACCCGATTCCGGTGAAGTGGGCGCTGGCACGCCTTGGCCTGATCCAGCCCGGCATACGCCTGCCCCTGACCGCCCTCGATGCGGCTCATCATGGCCGCGTCGAGGAGGCGATGAAACAAGCGGGAATCCTGTAGAATTCTCCCCATGTTGAAGCGGTCCACCGTATTGCTGCTGGCCTTGTCCCTCTCGGGATGCGGACTTTTCAAGCCCACCTACGAGAGTTGTGAGGAAGCGCCGGCCTATGCCGAGGCCCCCGACCTGCCTGGCCTGCAGTTGCCGGAGGGTGCGGATCGCCCGGACGGCCGCAACCAGTTGAAGATTCCCGAGGTAACGGTGCCCCAGAAGCCCGCTGATGGGCGCTGTATCGACGCCCCGCCAGCCTACCGACAGGGCTGAACTCCCCGGTTGCCGCCCAGCGTGCGCCTGCGGTAGTCTGCCGGCCCAGCGGAGAGGTGGCCGAGTGGTCGAAGGCGCTGGACTGGAATTCCAGTAATATCTGCAAGGGTATTCGTGGGTTCGAATCCCACCCTCTCCGCCACCTAGTCAATAAAAACAATAAGTTAGACGCTTAAATCGTAGCGTCCCAACATCCGGCCCCACATCCTGAAAACGCTTGGGCCTGCAGCGGGTGTCAACACGCCCTCGACTGCGGTACACCTATGCCAACCATTTGCAGGGAGGGAACGATGCTCCGCTGAGCCAACCCTCAGTTCCCCGGTTGGCGCTTCGTTGTCAACTCAATCAGCACCCGTCGACCGAGCCGTCGGAAGGACAAGGATAATTCCCTGTGTTCAAGGCCTTGGCCGCCTCACTCGCCTGGGCCCGGTCTGCATCGGTCTGATCGGCCTCTGGCTCCGCTAACTGCTCGGCGCTCAGGCCCTCTGTAGTCGCCTCATCGGCCTCGCTCGCCGCTTCAACAGCTGGCGTGGACTCAGCATGGTGGCGCTGTGCCTGCATGATGATGCCCGCCGCCTCGTCGCTCGCCGGTCTAGGCTGATGACCAAACCAGGCTGCCCCCGCCACCAAGACCAGCCCAATGGCCAGCCACCATCCCTTCCCCGTGCCTCCTTGCTGCGATTCAGTCATGTGGCCCACTGCGTGGTTGATCGAGCTCTGTTACAGAGCCAGCGTTGTGAAAAATTAAA
>JAURMS010000088.1 GCA_030830595.1 Gammaproteobacteria bacterium
CTTGGCTGGCAGGGCGACACCCTGATGGTTCAGGCCTACGGTCCCCTGGAGGACGACGAGCGCGATTGGGCGCACGGCCCTGCCGGCCTGCGCAAGAAGGGCGCGCGCTCGAAATCCGAACTCTGGAAACGCATCGTTGCGGCCGACGCGCAGGACAGCATCGACTGGGAGCGGGCACGGGCCCTGTCCGCCAGTCCGACAGGGATCGCCCTGCCCATCTCCCTCGGTGCTGAGGACACCCTGGACACGCTGTTGGCAGCCGCCCCGGTGGTCAGGAACGCCATCCCGCTGGGTGCCAACTGGGATGGCAGCGAGAACCAGTACGCGGAGGACGAGGCGGGCTTCAAGCAGATGCTGTCGGAGCGTGAGCCGGCGCCGGTCGCGGGGGGGCGTTGAACGTGCTCAGCGAGTGGCTCAAGGTGATGCTGGAAGAGGTGGCCCGCCGCAGGGAAGAAGCGCAGCGGGCGGGCGGGCAGCACCCGGCAGAAGCCAGCCGTCCTTCGACCGGCCCCGTGGCCTCCGGCCCCACGCGCGGGAAGCCCTGAGGCCATGGCCGTTCCCGGGCAGGGCTGATGCCGATGCAGGAGTCCAGCTCAGGAGTTGAGGTCGGGTACGGCTCCGGCCTCGGGCAGGCCATCGAGCGCCAGCCAACCGGTATCGCGGCTTTCGTTGGCCGCAGCCTGCGTGGCCCCATCAATCAACCGGTCATCGTGCACAGCTTTGCCGATTTCCAGGCCGCATTCGGCGGGCTCTGGAAGCCAAGCCCGATGTCCTATGCCGTTGACCAGTTCTTCGAGAACGGTGGCACCGAGGCCGTGGTGGTGCGGGTCGCCAACGGCGCACGCGGGTGCACCCTTCGGGTGGAAACCGGTGCCGAGCCACTGCTAATGAGGGCTATCGCCCCCGGGACCAGGGAGTTCCTGAGGGCGGCAGTGGACCTTGATGGCATCGGTGACAACGAAGAGCAACGGTTCAACCTGACCGTGCAGCGCTTGCGTGCGCCCGGCACCGAGCAGGTTGAATCTCAGGAGATCTTTCGCGGTCTGTCGGTCGATCCGGCCTCGTCGAATTTCATCGCCTCGGCGCTGGCCGAGTCCAGCCTGGTCAGGCTGGCGGGAGATGCGCCGCGAGTGCGTCCTGCCCCGACCCTGTCGGCCACCGGCAGCGTCGAGTATGCGCACAGCAGGTCCGATGGCGACGACGGCGCCCCGCTGACCGACTACGACCTCATCGGATCTGCCGAGGAGCGCACCGGCCTGTTCGCGCTGGAGGGCACCGATGCCTTCAATTTCCTCTGCCTGCCGCCTCATGCCCATGAGCAGGACATCGGCCCCGGCGCGCTGCTGGTCGCGCACCGCTACTGCGTGGCGAGGCGGGCCATCCTGCTGACGGACCCTCCACGGGCATGGGATACACCGGACAAGGCGCTGCTCGGCTCCAGGGAATGGATACTCAACAGCGAGGATGCGGTGATGTATTTCCCGCGCCTGCTTGCCCTCGACAAACTGCGTGGCCGCTTCGAGGCGTTTGGTCCCTCCGGCGCGGTGGCCGGCATGCTGGCCCGCGCCGATCATCGCAGCCCGGTCTGGCGCGAGGACCTCTCGGACGTTGCCGGCCTGCGTCCTGGCTTTCGCCCGCAAGTGGTGCTCTCCGACGCGCAGCGCGAGCAATTGGCCAACTGGGGCGTGAACGGACTGAGTGCACGTCGTCCCGGTGCCGGGGGAGGTGCTTCGCCGCGCACCTTGGCCGGCCGGGCAGTAGAGCCCCACAAGCGGGAACTGGCCGCCCGCCGCTTCAGCCTGTTCGTCCTCAACTCGATCGAGCGTGGCACCCGTTGGGCGGTTTTTGAGCCGCCGGGGCCTGCAACCTGGCAGGCACTGACCGGGCAGGTGGCCAGCTTCCTCGCCTCGCTGGAGCAGGACGGCGCCTTTGCCGCGGCGAAACCCGGTGAGCGCTGGTTCGTGACCTGCGACGAGCGCCTGAATCCGCTGACCGACGACGAGGCGTGCATCAACCTGCTGGTCGGTTTTGCTTCCGGGTCGGTGCCACGCCTCTCGGCCTGGCTGCTCAGCCACCGCCCCGGCGGCAGCCAGTTCAGGCCACGCCAACTGGACCCGGTGGCCATCGGTAACCTGCTGGCCGGGGCCATGCGCCCTGACCGTGCTGGGGGAGAGACCCTGGCAGAGGCCGGCTGATGGAGGCACGCACCGCGGCACTCATGGCGATTGGCGCCTATTGCCTGGTGATGCTTGGTATCGGTGCCTGGGCGGCCTCACGGACCAACGACCAGCAAGACTTCTTCCTGGGTGGTCGTCGCCTTGGGCCGATGTTGGCGGCCCTGTCACAGGGCGCGACCCAGTCCTCCGCTTGGACCTTGGTGGGGGTCAGCGGCGCGGCCTATGCGTGGGGCCTGTCCGCCGTTTGGATATGGCTATCGGTCGTCGCGGGCTATGCCGTCAACTGGGGCTGGGTGGCGCCGCGCTTGCGCCGGCTGTCGCTCCAGCAGGGCAGCCTGACCCTGGTCCAGCTGCTGGCCGGCGCCGGCAATCATCGCGAGGCTCGCTTGCTGAGGCAGAGTGCCTCGTTGGTCATCGTAGTGTCTTTTCTCTTCTACGCCGCGGCGCAATTCCAGGCGGCCGGAGCCGCCTTTGCGGTCAGCCTGGACCTCGACCTGCGGGCCTGCATCCTGGTCGGCGCCCTGCTGATCATCGGCTACACGCTGGTCGGGGGCTTCTGGGCAGCGACCGTATCGGATGGCGTTCAGGCCTGCCTGATGCTGGTCGTGGCGCTTGGGCTGCCGATCGCCGGCCTGGTTGCGGTGGGTGGGCCGATGGATATGCTGGCTTTGCTTGGCTCGGCTGGCCCCCAGCAGGCTGACTGGCTGGGCGGTCGAGAGGGCGTGGCCGCGCTCGCCTTCGTACTGGGCACCTTCGGCATAGGGCTGGCGGCTCCCGGACAGCCGCACGTGGTCAACCATTTCATGGCTGCGCGTGATGATGACGCCATCCGTCGCGGAGGATGGATCGCGCTGGCATGGATCGCCGTGATCCTGGCCGGCATGCTGGTCGTCGGATGGTGCGCCAGGGCCTTGAACGTGGCGGATCCCGAGTCGGTCATCTACCAGGGCGCTGCAGCCTGGCTGCCGCCGGCAGTAGGTGGCATCGTGGCGGTGGCCGTGATGTCGGCCATCATGTCCACGGCAGATAGCCAGATCGTCACCGCCACCTCCAGCCTGACGGTCGACCTCAAGGGCGCGCACCGGCCCGATGGCGGGGCGCAGCGCCTGCTCGCGACCCGCCTCGCCCTGGTGGGCTTCGGGCTGGCGGCCGCCGCCGTAGCGCTGTTCGCTCCGGCCAGTATCTACAGCCGGGTGCTGTTTGCGTGGAACGCACTGGGTGCTGCCTTCGGCCCGCTGGTGCTGCTGGCGGTGGCAGGAAGGCCCTGCCGGCCGGTTGCAGCGCTCGCCGGGCTCTGGACCGGCTTCCTGCTGACCGTGGCGCTGTACCTCGCGCCCAACGCCGAGGGTGATGTCCTGGAGCGGGTCCTGCCTTTCGTGGTGGCACTGGGTATCAGCCTGCTCGCAGACCGTCGAGCGCGTGCCCGCCGAGCCTGACCTGCGGCGCCTGTGGCGCGTGGTGGCCGCCATCCCGAGCGGTCGAGTCCTCTCCTACGCCGAGGTGGCGCGGCGCTCGCGTTTGCCGGGCGGTCCTCGCCAGGTAGCCCGCGCACTGCGGCTGGCGCCGCTCGACCTGCACTTGCCCTGGCACCGGGTGGTGAACTCGCGTGGGCGCCCCGGCCTGCCTGCCGGCAGCCCCGAGCACGCCGAGCAGCTGGCTCGCCTGCGGGCGGAGGGATTCGATGTTGCGCGGCCCTTGCCGCTGGGAGACGGGCAGGGGCCAGTCACGACACTCGACGAGTGGCTGTGGGGTCCGGGGTGATAAAATGAGGAATGCCACGACGCTACGTCATCTTCTCGCATGGCAAGGAAAGCGGCCCCTGGGGCTCCAAGATTTCCGCCATGGCCGACCTGGCCCGCACCGAGGGCTACGAGGCCGACTCGGTCGACTATCGGGGTATCGACGATCCAGAGGTGAGGGTGACCCGCCTGCTCAGTTTCTGTCGAGATCTGCAGGGCGACCTGGTGCTGGTTGGCTCCAGCATGGGTGGCCACGTCGCCACCAAGGCCTCGTCGCTGCTTCGGGCCCGTGGCCTGTTCCTGCTGGCACCTGCCTTTTACATGCCAGGCCTCGAGCACCTCACTCCAACACCGCACGATTGTCCCATCACCATCGTCCATGGTTGGTCGGATGAGGTGGTGCCCCATGAAAACAGCATTCGCTTCGCGCGCGAACATGGAGCGACCCTCCACCTCATCGATGCCGACCATCGCATGCAGGAGCAGATTGCCCTGATCAACTATCTCTTCGAGTACTTCCTGGTCAGCCTCGACCTGTCGGACCTGCGCGCCCGCTGAGCCGGCATGCGCTACCTGGGTACCGACCGCACCGCACTCTGGCTGCTCCGCGGCCTCTCCCGGCC
>JAURMS010000089.1 GCA_030830595.1 Gammaproteobacteria bacterium
CAGCCGGTCCCTCGGCCGTGACGCCGGCGCCTTCGGGCACCGCGGCCAACGTGCTCTTTGGCGCGGCAGCGGGTGGCTTTGCCATCGCGGCGGTGGTCACTGCCGCCAAGGAAAGCGACGGCGGCAATCCCTTCTCGCCCTGAACCCAGCTTGGGCGCAGCCGTTGAATGAGTAGGCGAAGACGCCGGCTGCGCCGCCAAATTTCTCTGGCGGTTGGGTGGGGTACGACCGTTGCCTTGCTGGCCGCCCTGCTTATGGGTGGAGGGCAAACCTGGCCGGGTGAGCAACTCCTCGCGTTAATCGGGCTGCTTTTGATCGTAGCCGCCCTTGTCCGTGTTCAGATCAGCGAGGTCCACCCAGACCGTTACAGGTATTTCTGGATGCTCCCGGCGGCGGTGGTCGCCGTACCACTTTTGCAGCTCATTCCATTCCCCGAATGGGTGTGGAGCCACCTTCCAGGCCGCGCAGATCTCCTGTCGAGTCTCTCGATCGCAGGCGCCGAAAAGGATGGCTGGGGCACGCCGTCTCTAAACCCACTCGAAACCGAGCGCCTGCTGTACACCGCGCTCTTGCCCATCGGGATTTTCATGGCCGCCATGACCATGCGGGGCGGGCAGCGGCGCAAGGTGGTCGGCATGGTGGTGCTCTTTGCGGGCGCCAGTGGCCTGCTGGGACTCTTGCAACTCTTGGATGAAAGTGGCCGGCGGCTGCATTTTTATGACATTACCAACCCATTCTCTGCAGTGGGCTTCTTCGCCAATCGTAATCATCTGGCGAGCCTGCTCCTGGTCTGCATTCCCGTTACGGCCGGCTTGTTGGCAGACCGCGTGCGCCACCATCGCCGCAGCGCCAGCGACCTGTGGGTCTGGCTCGGCGCGGCCCTGCTGGTGGTGCTCGCGGTGTGCGCGACAGCAACCAATTCTCGCGCCGGATTTTTACTGCTAATGCCCGCCTTGCTTGCGGGCGGCGTGGCTTTCCAGTGGTCGGCTCGTGGTGGGATGCCCAAGCGGGCCGCCAGCCTCCTCGGTCTGGCGGTCGTCGTTGCCACGGCCCTCATCGTGCAGTTCACGCTCGTCGCCCAGCTCGATCGTATCGCGCATGAAGATTTCGACGAGTTCCGGGCCGATATGTACGCCCGAACACTTGAGTCGGCCGGCGATACCTGGGGCGTGGGGTACGGTATCGGGAGCTTCCTGCATGCCTACGACGACGTCGGCGACGTGGCGGCCGACTACTCCGTGTACGTCAATCATGCCCACAACGACTACCTGGAGTTGTGGCTGGAGGGTGGAGTCCCTGCCCTCGCGTTGATGCTGGCTGCGATCGTGTTGCTGGTTCGCACGCTGAAGCAAAAACTTCAGCCCCCGGAGGGTGTCCACGATGAAGACACTCACCACCGGGGGCTGCAGATTGGCGCGGGCTTTGGATTGGCTTTGCTACTGGTCCACTCCCTGGTGGACTATCCGCTCCGCACCCTGACCCTTGCGAGCGTTGCCGCGCTCCTCGCCGCCATCCTTGCCGGCACGGTCCGGGTCACCTCCCGGAACTGACTCAGACCTTGAAGTCCTCCAGTTTCTTGCCGCCCTCGATCTGGGCGCGCAGCCAAACGGGCTGCTTGCCGCGGCCAGACCAGGTCTCGCCGCCGGGGCCCTTGTACTTTACGGGCGCCGGCTTGCGCGAAGCCTTGGCCTTGCTCTTTCCGGCCTTCTTCGCGGCTTTCTTCACAGCCTTCTTGGCCGCCGCCGCCTTGCGGGGGCGGCCGCGACGCTTCGGCGTTTTGGCTGCCTTCACCCGCGTGGCGATGTTGCTGGCCGCTTTCTTTACCTCGTCCAGAGTGATCCCGAAGGCCTTCATCAGGGCCACGACTTCCTCGATGGCCTTCTTGTATTGCTTGCTGCGAACCTGGGCTGCCCGCTTCTGGAGCGCAGCAATCTGCGTTTCCAGGTCGAGCAGGGATTTAGCTTTCATGGATGGCATGGTGTCTCTTTATGTTGATTTAAAAAAGTCGTGTTACCCGAAAGCAACACGACTGATATTATCCGGTTGACTCAGCTTATTTTCTAGGGAAAACCCCTAAAATGCTTAAAATCGACGATGCGCGCATCGCCATTATCGGCCTGGGCTATGTGGGACTGCCATTAGCGGTCGAATTTGGTAAGCAGCGGTCGGTAGTCGGCTTCGACATCAACGCCATACGCATCGAAGCCCTGCAACGGGGCGAAGACAACACGCTGGAGGTCTCTGGCGAAGAGCTCGCTGAAGCCGCGCATTTGACATATTCCAGTAAACCAGACGAACTTAAAGCCTGCCGAGTCTTCATCGTCACGGTGCCCACGCCCATCGATGAGCACAAACGGCCTGATCTTCGCCCGCTGCTGTCCGCCAGCGAAACCGTCGGCAGGGCCTTAAAAAAAGGCGACCTGGTCATTTACGAATCCACCGTCTATCCCGGGTGTACGGAGGAGGACTGCGTGCCCGTCCTCGAGAAATTTTCGGGCCTCAAGTTCAACAAGGATTTCTTCTGCGGCTACAGCCCCGAGCGCATTAATCCGGGCGACAAGGCCCATCGCCTGCCCACCATCAAAAAAGTCACCAGTGGCAGCACGCCCGAGGCAGCTGAGGCGGTTGACGCGTTGTACCGCGAGATCGTGACCGCGGGCACGCACCCTGCGCCCAGCATCCGGGTGGCAGAGGCGGCCAAGGTCATCGAAAACACTCAGCGCGATCTGAACATTGCGCTGATGAACGAGCTGGCCATCATCTTCAATAAGATGGGCATCGATACCCAGGCGGTGCTCGAGGCCGCCGGCAGCAAATGGAACTTCCTGCCCTTCAGGCCCGGATTGGTGGGCGGGCACTGCATTGGGGTGGACCCGTATTACCTCACCCACAAGGCCCAGTCGCTGGGGCACCACCCGCAGATCATCCTGGCGGGGCGTCGGCTCAACGATGGCATGGGCGCCTACGTGGCCCAGCAGCTGGTCAAGGCCATGCTGAAAAAGGGCACCGCCAGGGCAGGGGCGCGGGTGCTGGTGATGGGTTTGACCTTCAAGGAAAACTGCCCCGACCTGCGCAACACGCGCGTGGTCGACGTGATCCGCGAGCTGCAGGGCTTCGGCTTCGAGGTGGACGTCCACGATCCGTGGGCCGAGGCCGCGGTCGCGCACGAGGAATATGGGCTCGCTCTCACGCCGAGCCCAGAGGCTGGCACCTACGATGCGGTGGTGTTGGCCGTGGCCCATGAGCAGTTCCGCGACAAGGGGCCTGGCTATTTCAGATCACTTGGGGGACCTGGGGGCGTGGTGTATGACCTCAAGCACCTGCTGGGTGTGGGTGACAGCGACTTGAGGCTCTGAAGCAGGTTTATCCGGTCATCGCCTGATGCAACTGGACTCAATTCTTCGCGCAGCCCTTCCCGCGCCCCTTTACAAGCAACTGTTTGCGACAGAATTGGGCGCACGCCTGAGTCGAGGATTCTCGTGGGGGGCCTTGGGGTCGATCGGTTCGCGGCTCACCACGCTTGTGGCGATGATTTTGGTCGCCCGCATCCTTGGCCCCGAGCCGTTCGGCGCTTTGGGGCTAATTCAATCGACATTGGGCGTTGCAGGACTGGTTGCTGGCGTGGGGTTGGGTGCTGCGGTCACGCGTTTCGTGGCCCATCACGGGAGGACGGATCCCGCCCGTGCGGGTCGAATGATCGGGCTGGTGACAGTTGTCTCGACGGCCACGGTCTGCGTGACCGCCGTTGGCCTGATCGTCTTGTCTGGGCCTATTGCGTCGGGGGTATTTTCGGAACCTGGTTTGCGGAGTGGGCTCATCGCGGGTGCGCTGTTGATGGCCACCCAGGCCTTCAGGGGCATCCAGGAGGGCGTGTTTGTTGCGCTGGAGCAGTTCAGGGTGTTGGCCACGCTCAACATCCTGGAGGGCTGTCTCGCGCTAATCGGTATGGTCTGGCTGGCTTCGGTTCTCGGCCTGTTCGGTGCGGTGCTTGGGCTCGCGATCAGTTCCCTCGCCGCGCTTGTGCTTGGCAGGATCTTGCTGTTTCGCGAGTTAAGAACTCATGGCATTCGGGTCAGCTATGTCTTCAATCGCAATGATCTGGGTGCCGTGTTCAACTTCAGCGTGCCGATGTTCCTTGCGAATACCTTGGCCACACCGGTCCTTTGGGTCGCCGTCACTTACCTCGCCCGAGGTGAAAACGGCCTTTTCGATCTGGGAATCTATCAAGCGGCTTACCAGTGGCACGGGCCACTGATCTTTCTGCCCATGATCCTGATGACCGTCAGCATTCCAGTGCTGGTGCAGGTCTGGGAATCGGGCGCGCGAGCACGCTTTAGGAAATTGGTTTTTTCGATTTTTGGGGTGATGTTGGCGATTTCCGTGCCCCCTGCGGTGATCGGCGCTATCTTCAGCCCTTGGTTGATGGGTCTTTACGGCGGGGATTTCCATCATGGCTGGCTGACGCTCGTGCTGCTTTTGGCGGCTGCGCCCCTGCACGGAATCTCCAAGGTTGCCTTTGGTGTGCTGTCGGCGATGAACCGGCCGTGGTGGGTGCTCGGGGCGAATGCCCTGTGGGGACTGGTAATGCTGGTGCTCGCCATACCCTTGATCAATAAATTCGGCGGTCTCGGGCTGGCGGCGGCATTCCTGATGGCCCATGCCGCGCTGTGTCTGGCTTCGGTGGTCAGTGTTCTAGCTGGTTCACGGCGGTAAGCCTGTGCGGATGTCAACGATCCGGATGACACGTACAATCGTATATCGTCGGGGAACCGGGAAGGGCTGATGCCGGCAGAACGAGATTTTTACCTGCGTCACCACGGCGGAGAGCTCAATCCAGGGTCAGCGGCGCTGGATGCCAACGAAGTCGAAGGGCGGCACTTTGCCTACGGCCAACGCTACTGGCTTGCTCGTCGTGCTGCCGAAGGGTTGCAGCAGCGTGCGAGGCTCCTCGAAATTGGCTGTGGAAACGGGGAGCCTCTACGCTGGCTAGCGCAGGCGTTTGGCTTTGAGGAAGCCTTGGGAGTGGACATCGCGCTGCCGGAGGATGCTGGCTTTGAAGCCGAGGCGAACGTGCGCTTCATGCAAGGAGACTTCAATGACCCCTTGCCGTTGTCGGATGGCACCGTTGACCTTCTCTTGGCCATGATGGTGGTCGAGCACGTTTTTGATCCGTTTGCGGCCATGGAGGAGATCCGCAGGCTGCTCGCGCCGTCTGGAATGGCGGTAATCAACCTGCCGCTGGTGGCTGGGATCAAGAATCGCCTGCGCCTGTTGGCGGGCAGGTTGCCGGTTACGAGCAGGCCTTACGCCAGTTGGTACAAAGACCG
This sequence comes from Gammaproteobacteria bacterium, assembly GCA_030830595.1. Classification (GTDB taxonomy): domain Bacteria; phylum Pseudomonadota; class Gammaproteobacteria; order Steroidobacterales; family Steroidobacteraceae; genus SG8-30. The sequence goes on from JAURMS010000089.1 coordinate 5,328, forward strand.
TCAGTGGGACGGCAATCACCTCCATTATTTTACGCTTGAATCGGCCCGCCGCCTGTGCGCGGAGACCGGTTTGCAATGGGTGACTCACACGCCGGTCGGTCGTCTGACGACGATAAAAAGGGCGTGGCCTGAGTTGCTCGCTTCGGAGTTGACGTTTGCGGTAAAGCGCCCATGAGGTGGGCCGTAGAGGGCGTTACTTGACCTGGCTCATCAACGCTTGGTCGGCCGTATCCAGTAAGTTTCGAACCCGTTCCTTGACCTGTCTGATGTAGTCGAATCGAATCCGGCTGGCCAGAAGTCCACGCTGGCCCTCCAGAAAACCCAGCCTGAATAGGTAGTGGTAAGCAAACCAGAGCAGGTGTTCAAACGGTACTCTCATCATCACCAGCTTCAAGGCTCGGCGTCGCTCCTGGCTGTTCCCGAACCATCGAGGCTTAATGGCGTCGAATCCGTAACCGTCACCTCGTAGCGCGCGAGCCCGAATTTGCGCCTCCCAGGTGGCGTAGCGTCGATGACGTTCAACGTAGGCATCCAAACCCTTCAGGTCTTCGTGGATCAGTGGGGTGATCAGGGAACCGATCGAGCCGTCCACGATGACCCTCTCATGAACCTCCATATCCAGCCCCGAGTCGTCGTTATCCAGCAATCTCTCGAATCTGCCCCGACCGGTCTGCAACAAGCACACCGCAGAGTGCGAAAAGCCTCCAAATCGAAAGCACCGGCCCCCGAAGTGAAAGCCTTTTCTCACCATGTATGCAGCATGAGCGGACGTATCGTGAATGGCAGTTTCGATTTCTCGCCACAGTGCTGGCGTGATCACTTCGTCAGCATCGATCAGCAGGGTCCAGGCTGTCTCGATCTTGAGCGTTTCCATGGCCCACTGACGCTTTTTGGGGTATCCGCTCCCGAGCTGGAACTGGTGCAACTCGGCGCCGAAGCTTCTGACAATTTCAGGTGTTGCGTCGGTGCTGGCGGAGTCGATGACCAAAATTCGCTGGGCGCGGCGAAGCGCCGCCAGGCAACGTGGGAGATTGACAGCCTCGTTGCGCACCGCCAACACAACTGTCAACGGCAGAGAGTGCGTCCTGCCCTCAGCACTGGTGCTGTCCCTATTGTAGTATCCGGGCAACGAAGATCCTTTACTGCTTCCATGCAAGGATGCCGATGGCAACACTCGCTGCCGCTCCGACGCTATCCAAAGTTTTCCAAGGGCGCGAGCATAAGGGTAGCGACTATTTTACGCCAATGAGGTGGGCTCTGGCAGGCATCCGCGTCAGTTCGTCGCCTTGTTTTTCTCTTTCCGAGCGGGGGAGTGTTCAACACTTGAACATATTACTTTCTACACCAGCTCGAGCTTGGGCGCCCCCCCCCTCCCATGTGCGGCATTAACGGCCTCTACGCCTTCGATCCCGCTGCCGGGCCCCCGGACCGTGCTGAACTGCTGGCCACCCGCGACCGCATGCAGAAGCGGGGTCCCGACGGGGTCGGTGAGTGGTGGAGTGCGGATCGGCGCATGGCGCTCGGGCATCGGCGCCTGTCCATCATCGACCTGTCGGAGCGCGCCTCCCAGCCCATGAGTTCGGCCGATGGCGCGCTGGTCGTGGCCTTCAACGGAGAGATCTATAACCACGAGGCCCTGAGGAAGGAGCTCGAGCGCGAGGGTTGCCAGTTCCAGACCCGCTCGGACACCGAGGTACTCCTGCACCTCTACGCGAAGCAGGGCCGGGAGATGGTCCACAGCCTGCGAGGTATGTTCGCCTTTGCGCTCTGGGACGGCAGAACCCGGCAACTGATCCTGGCTCGCGATCCCTATGGCATCAAGCCGCTGTATTACTCGCTCCATCAGGGTACGTTCCGGTTCGCGAGCCAGGTCAAGGCCTTGCTGGCCGGGGGCGGAGCGCCCGCCGATCCCGACCCGGCAGGCATCGTGGGCTTCCACCTTTGGGGCTGTGTGCCGGAGCCGTATACCCTCTATCGCGGCATCCGGACACTGCCGGCAGGCCACACCCTGCTGGTCAATGAGAAGGGCGTCGGATCCCCGCAGGCCTACGCTTCCGTGGCAGAGGTCCTGGCCCTAGGCTCCCTGGCACCCGCCTCAGCCGAAGATTTGTATCCACGGGTGCGGACCGCGGCCCTCGACAGCGTGCGCGCTCACCTAGTCGCCGACGTGGAGGTGGGCGTCTTTCTCTCCGCCGGGATCGACTCGGGGGCCGTGCTGGGCCTTATGCGCGATGCCGGCCAGGAGCGGGTCCGCGCCCTGACCCTGGCCTTCGAGGAATTCCGGAACACGCCGGAGGACGAATCGATCCTCGCCGCCCAGGTGGCCCGGGCCTACGGGGCCGAGCACGTGATTCGGCAGGTGTCGGCCGCTGAATTCGAGTCCGACCTGCCACGGATTCTAGAGGCCATGGACCAACCCAGCATCGACGGCGTAAACACCTGGCTGGTCTCCAAGGCCGCGCGAGAGGCAGGGCTTAAGGTGGCGCTCTCCGGCGTGGGGGGGGATGAATTACTTGCGGGGTATCCCAGCTTTCGGGACATTCCCCGCTGGGTACGCTGGCTTAGGGTGCCCGCCAGGTGGCCAACCTTGGGTCGAGCAGTCAGGCGCGCCCTGTACCAGTCGCCCCTGGCGGCCAGGCGACCCAAGGTCGCGGGCCTCTTTGAATACGGCGGCACGTTTCCCGGTGCCTATCTGCTGAGGCGGGCGCTCTTGCTGCCCTTCGAGTTGCCGCAATTGGTCGATCCGCAGGTTCTTGCAGAAGGCCTCGCCGCCTTGCAGCCCCTTCAGTCGATCGCAGCCTCGCTGCCCGCAACATTCGGTGGTGCAATAAGCCGGGTGGCCGCGCTCGAAAGCACCCTCTACCTCCGCAACCAGCTGCTGCGCGATGCCGACTGGGCCGGCATGGACCATTCGCTCGAAATCCGCACCCCGCTGGTCGATTTCGAGCTGCTGAAGCAGCTGGCGTCCAGCGTGCCGAACGCCGGTCGAGGTCAGGGCAAGCACGCGCTGGCGAGTGCGCCCACCCGACCCTTGCCCCAAGAGGTGACCCACCGCCCCAAGACAGGGTTCTGGGTGCCGACCGGTGCCTGGGCCAAAGGCCCCGTGGGCACACGTCCCGACACCAAGGGTGCCGGATCCCGCGCATGGGCGGCGCAGGTGCTCGAGGCCGTGGGTGCGGAGCCAACATCCGTGGCTGAGCCATGAGGGTGCTGATGCTGGTCACCGACTCATACGGTGTGCGCGGCGGCATTGCCCACTACAACCGGTGTGTGGCCAGAGCGCTCTCTGAGGTGGCGGAGGTGGAGAGCATCGAGGTCCTGCCCCGGTTGATCACCGACCCGGTGGGCCAGTTGCCGCTCCGGGTAAGCCTGCGTGCAGAGGCCGCAAATTCAAAAACCCGTTACCTGCGATCCGCGCTGGGCCAGTACGTGAAGCACCACGACCTGGTCTTCTGCGGGCACCTGAACCTGCTGCCCGTTGCTGCGGTGGTGGCGCTCCTCAAGCGTGCGCGGCTGGTTTTGCAGGTACACGGCATCGAGGCATGGAAAAGGCCGAGTGTGCTCAAGCGCCTGGCGATGCGGCGGGTCGATGCCATCTGGTCCGTCAGCGGCGTCACCCGGGATCGAATGAACAGTTGGGCGGGTCTGCCCCCGGACAAGTACGCGATCATTCCCAACACGATCGATTTCTCAAATTACGCGCCCGGCCCAAAACGAGAAGACCTGCTGCAGAAGTACGCCCTGCATGGGAGAAGAGTGCTGCTGACGCTCGCACGCCTGAGTGCCGCAGAGCGGTATAAGGGCATCGATGAAATTCTTGAGGTGCTCCCTGCGCTTGCGGAGCAGGAACCGGACCTAAGCTACGTGATTGCAGGCGAGGGCGACGACCGAGCCCGCCTGGAGGCCAAGGCTAAAGATTTAAAAATTGCTGATCGAGTGGTATTCACCGGCTACGTGCCAGAGTCGGACAAGGTCGACGTCTTGCGGCTTGCCGATGTCTTCGCCATGCCGGGGAGCGGCGAGGGGTTCGGTATCGTCTATCTCGAGGCCATGGCCTGCGGCATTCCGACCGTGGGCAGTGCCCTGGATGCCAGTCGCGAAGCCCTGCGAGAGGGTCAGTTGGGCGCGATCCCGGACCCGAAAGACCCAGATGCACTGAGAGCGGCCATCCTGGCGAGCCTCACGGCCCATAAAACCGTGCCCGAGGGGCTCGAATACTTCAGTTGGCCGAACTTTGCCCGACGTGTTCTGGAGGCCGTGCGCCTAGTCACGACCTGGTGACCCGTGGATGCGCCCTGGGCCCTTGCGTTCAGGTGCTGAACGGGGTAGCGTTCATACCCTGAACAAGTCTAAAAGTGCCCGCGGCAACGCGCAGGCACTGCGGTAGCGACCCCAAAGGTCGCGTTCAACCCTTGAACGAAACCCACCTCAAGCTGCTTCGAGCCATCGAAGCGAACCCCTCGGCGAGTCAGCGTGAGCTCTCGCAGATCCTGGGCGTGAGCCTGGGCAAGGCCAATTATTGCCTCAAGGCCTTGATGGAGAAGGGCTGGGTCAAGGCCGGCAACTTCAAGGCCAGCCCCAACAAGGGCGCTTACCTGTATCTCCTGACGCCCACCGGGCTCGAGGCCAAGGCCGCACTTACCGTGAATTTTCTGCGCCGCAAAAAAGCAGAGTACGACCTCCTTAGAACCGAGATTGCCGCGCTCGAGCGCGAAGTGGAGACCCGACCATGAGAACCTATGAGCCCAGGAAGCGGATTTTAGTGACCGGCGGAGCCGGATTTTTAGGCTCTCACCTGATAGACCGGTTGTTGGAGCGGGGCGATGAGGTGGTCTGTGTAGATAATCTGTTTACCGGCAGTAAGCGCAACCTCGACCACCTGCACGATAACCCCCGGTTCGAGTTCCTGCGTCACGACGTGACGTTCCCGCTCTATATCGAGGTGGACCAGATTTATAACCTCGCGTGTCCCGCGAGTCCGATTCATTACCAGC
>JAURMS010000090.1 GCA_030830595.1 Gammaproteobacteria bacterium
CAGGCTCAGCAGGTACTGATCGGTGAATACTCGCCCGAACAAGGTCACGCCCCAGGGCAGGCCGCTCTGCATCACGCCCGCCGGCACCGCCACGGCGGCGTAGTCCAGCATGTTCATGAAATTGGTGTAGTAGCCCAGGTCCGAATTGCGCTTGACCGGTTCGGCGTGCAGTTCGTCCAGCGTGACCGGGCGCGGGTAGGCCGGGGTCAGCACGCAATCCACCGTGGCCATGATCCGGTCGCAGACGGCCTTGAGCTGTTGCAGCCGGTACTCGGCCTGGAATAGCTGCACGGCAGTGGTGCCGGGTGCCTTTTCCAGCACCGCCTTGATCACCGGCAGCACGGCGTCGGGCTGTTGCTCGATCAACGCGCCGGCAACGCTGTAGCGCTCAGCCACCCAGGGGCCTTCATAGAGCAGCCGCGCGGCTTCAAGGAAAGGCGCGAAATCGATCTCCACTGGCTCGCCGCCGATGGCTTTCAGGTGCTCAATGGTGGCGGCGAACAGCGCTGGGCTTTCCGAGCAGCCGAGAAATTCCGGTTGTTTGGGCACGCCGAAACGGAAGGATTTGACCTGGCCAAACGCCGAACCGTCGTTCCACAGCGGATTGGCGCGGCTGTATTCGTCGCGCGGGTCGAGTTCGGCGGTCAGGGCCAGCAGCTGGCTGGCTTCGGCCGCGGTAGCGGTGAAGAAGGTGACGCAATCCAGCGTACGGCATGCGGGGACTACACCCGCAGTGGAGATCAAGCCCTTGCTCGCCTTGAGGCCGATCAGGTTGTTCAACGCGGCCGGCACCCGACCGGAACCGGCGGTGTCCGTGCCCAATGCGAAGCTCGCCAGGCCGAGTGCCACGGCCAGGGACGAACCGGCGCTGGAGCCGCCCGATGGGTAGTCTGGGTGCACGCTATTACGGCATTCACCATAGGGCGAACGGGTGCCGTTGAGGCCGGTGGCGAACTGGTCGAGGTTGGTCTTGCCAAGCGGGATGGCACCGAGGGCGATCAGTTGCTCGACGATGGTCGCGCTGGTGTCCGGTGTATAGGCAAAGGCGGGGCAGGCTGCCGTGGTCGGGATGCCGGCCAGGTCGATATTGTCCTTGATGGCGAAGGGGATGCCGTAGAGGGGCAGCTCGGCCGGGGATTTGCTGTCCAGGGCTGCGAGGTAGGGCTCGAGTTCATCCTCCGTTAGCAGATGAATGAAGAGGTTGAATTCGGCCTGGAGGTTGGTGGCTTGGTCGTGCACCGCAGCGATGAGAGCGCGCGGTGACAGCTTGGCGCTGGAGTAAGCCGCGCGCAGTGTGTCGAGGCGTAGGTCAAAGTCGGTGGTCATGTCGTATTCCTCGTAGGGTGGAAAACGGCAACGCCTTTTCCACGCATGATGTTCGGGACGGCCCGGTGGGCTGGTTGGTGGATCGGTGAGGCGTGATCCACCCTACGGTCATCTTTTGGGCAGGGAGCCTTACGCGCCCTCGATCACCACCACCCGTTGGCCGGCACGCACGGGCGAGCCAGGCTGCACACGGATGTCCTTCACCACGCCGGAAACAGGTGCGGTGAGCGGAATTTCCATCTTCATGCTCTCGAGGATCACCAGCACGTCGCCGGCTTCCACCCGAGCGCCTTCGGTCACGGATACCTGCCAGAGATTCCCGGCAATGTGGCTTTCGATGCCATGCTCGCCGGCGCCCAGCGGGGCGTCTTCACCGAGCTCAGCGGCGACTTCCTCGCTCTCGAAGTGCGCCTGGCCGGACGCGATCCAGCGTTGGCGTTCGGCGTCGAAAGCAGCGCGCTGCTGGCTGCGGAAGGCGTCGATACCCGCGGCTTCCTTAGCCAGGAATTCCTGATAGTCGGACAGGCGCAGCTCGGTCTCTTCGATCGTCAACGGGTAGCGGCCCAACGGGAAATCGCGGCGGATCTTCAAAAGCTCCTCGGCGGAAACCGGGTAGAAGCGGATCTGGTCGAAGAAGCGCAGCAGCCAGGGCTGGCCGCCGAACGCCTCCACCGCGCGATAGCGGTTCCACATCTGCAGTGTGCGTCCAACGAACTGGTAGCCGCCCGGGCCCTCCATGCCGTAGACGCACATGTAGGCGCCACCGATGCCGACCGAGTTTTCCGCGGTCCAGGTGCGCGCCGGGTTGTATTTGGTGGTGACCAGCCGATGCCGCGGGTCCAGGGGGGTTGCCACTGGCGCGCCGAGGTAGACGTCGCCCAGGCCCATCACCAGATAGCTGGCTTCGAACACTGTGCGATGCACCTCGTCGAGGTTCGGCAGATCGTTGATGCGACGGATGAATTCCAGATTGCTCGGGCACCAGGGTGCGTCCTTGCGCACCGTGGTCATGTACTTGTCGATTGCCAGCTGACAGGCCGGGTCGTCCCAGGAAAGTGGCAGATGCACGATGCGCGACGGAACTCGAAGATCTTGTGCCGAGCACACCGCGTCCCAGAGGCCGGCGACGGTGTCGAGCAGGCTCCGAAGCGGCAGGGTCTCCGGCTGGTAATGGACCTGCAGGGAGCGGATGCCGGGGGTGAGGTCGATCACGCCGTCGAGGTTCTTCGCCTCGAGCGCCTGCATCAATGCGTGGCCTCGGAAGCGCAGGACAAGGTCCAGTTCGGGCGCGCCAATTTCCAACAGCAAATGGGTGTCGCCGGAGAGTCGGGCGACCAGGCGGGTGTCGTCGTTACCCAGATCGAGAACGATGGGCGAGGTGAGGGCATGGGCTGTTGTAGGAGCCAGCTTGCTGGCGATCCTTTCGCATGGCTGATCGCGAGCAAGCTCACTCCTACAAAGGTTGGCGCACTCAAGATTTTGGGTCTTAGCCAACTCACGCGCCATGGCCACATCCACCGACACGAAGCGCACCTTGTCGCCAGCCTTGAGCTGGCCGAGCTGCCAGAGGTCGGCCTCGATGATGGTCACTGGACAGACAAAGCCGCCGAGGCTCGGGCCGTCCGGGCCGAGGATGACCGGCATGTCGCCGGTGAAGTCCACGGCGCCGATGGCGTAAGGGTTGTCGTGAATGTTCGAGGGGTGAAGGCCGGCCTCGCCGCCGCTGTCACGCACCCACTCGGGCTTCGGTCCTATGAGACGAACGCCGGTGCGGCTGGAGTTAAAATGCACTTCCCAGTCGGTGGCGAAGAAGCGCTCGATATAGCCTTCCGTGAAGTATTCCGGCGCGCCGTGCGGGCCGTAGATCACACGGATCTCGCGTACCGATGGCAGCGGCGGGCAGAGTTCGACAGGCAGGCTGGCGCCGGCGCTGCGGTCAACGAGTTCAGGAATATGCAGTACATCACCGGCGCGTAATGCGCGTCCGGCATGGCCACCGAACTGGCCAAGGGTAAAGGTGCTCTTGCTGCCCAAATAATCGGGCACCTGCAGTCCGCCGCGTACGCATAGGTAGCTGCGCGCACCGGCCCCGGCAATGGTGCCGAGCGCTAGCGTGCTGCCAGCCTTGACCAGAATCGCTGTGCACATCGGTTGCTCGACGTCGTCGAGCTTCACCGGAATGTCGGCGCCAGTTACCGCGACCACCGCATCGGTGTTGAAGCGCAGGATCGGCCCGCTCATGGTGATTTCCAAGCCCGCTGCATCGGTCGGATTACCCAACAGCGCATTGCCTAGGCGCAGCGCACGGTTGTCCATCGGCCCGGACGGAGGCACGCCGACTGCCCAGTAACCGAGCCGGCCGGGGTGGTCCTGTACGGTGGTCTGGGTGCCAGCGGTGAGCACCTCGAAAGTGGTCGCCTGGTAAGTCAGGCCGTCCAGGCAACGGGTCCAGGGATTGCCTTCGGCAAACGGGGCATACGCGAGAATCTGGCGCAGGTAGTCGCGGTTGGTCTCGACGCCATACAGCAGGCTGTCGGCTAAGGCCTGATCGAGCGCAGCCTTGGCTGCCTCACGGGTCGGCGCGTAGGTGATGAGCTTGGCGATCATCGGGTCGAAGTAGGGCGGAATTTCGCAACCTGCTTCGACCCAAGTATCGATGCGCAGTGCTTTGCCGTCGGCAGCTGGAAACTGGACCGCGGTCAGCACGCCAGGGCTCGGCTGAAAATCGCGCCCCGGGTCCTCTGCATAGAGCCGCGCCTGGATGGCGTGGCCCTCGGGCTTTAAGCTCTTGGCCAGCTCGGTCAGCGGAGGCAGATCATCGGCCGCCAGTTCGATCATCCAGCGCACCAGATCGACGCCCCAAACCTGCTCGGTGACGCCATGCTCGACCTGCAGCCGGGTGTTCACTTCAAGGAAGTA
>JAURMS010000009.1 GCA_030830595.1 Gammaproteobacteria bacterium
ACCAGCAGCGAGGCATTGTGTCCGTAGCGGCTGACGTAGCCCTTGCCGTGTTTGATTTCGACGAAATTGCCAAAATTCTTGCTGCGCCCAACCTTGATGACCACACCACCGGCAGCGGCCAGCACGCGGGTCCCGGGCGGACCGGCAAAATCGAGCCCGGCATGGAAGGCCGCCTTGCCCGTGAACGGATCGGTGCGGCTGCCGTAAAACGACGAAATGTAGCCCGCCTCGACCGGAGTCCCGCCAGGCACGATCTGCTGAGCCAGTTCGCGCGAGAGGATGAGGGTCTCGAGGGCGGCCAGTTGCCGGCTGCGATCGTCGATGGTGGCCTGCAGGATGTCGAGCAGGGCCTCCACGCTCGGCACCGCGGCACCGGTTTCGCCGGGCATCGGGTTCTCGGGGCCGCCGACTGCGGGCGGGGCGTCGAAGTTGAATTCCCGGGCATCGAGTTCAGCCGCTTCGGTAAGGCGCTTCCCCAGGGCGTCGAGGCGAATGAGCCGGGCATTCAGCTCACCCACCCGGGCGGCCAAGGCGTCGATCTGCTGGCCCGCGTCGGCCCGGGTCCTGTCGACCATTGCACGCTGCTCGGTCAGGGCCGCATCCCAGCGGGCGATGTCGGGATCTTCGGGCACCACGGCAATGCCACCCCAGAAGGCTGCCGCGGCAACGAGCAACAGGGTGACCACCGCGGCGCGCAGCTGCACGAAACGGCTGCCCAACACCGTATTCACTCGCTGCCAGCGATTAAGGACCTTCGACGCCATTCAGATCTGCTCCCGATCCGGGCTGGCCAACCTGGCACCAGCCCCCGGCGATTCCTTGTTTTTAAAATGGAATCACCCACGACTTCCGCTATCCTGAGCGGAAGGCACTCGCGGAAATTGCCAAACTTTTCCTTTTTATTCAAGCACTTTTGACATCACGTGGCGATGCAGTCTGGGATGAAAGAGCAAAAACCGACAGAAGTCAGTCAGTTACTGCGAAATAGTCAGGGAACACTTAAAAAACTGCAGGACGCTGCCCTGGCCGCCTCGCGCACCCTTGAGGACGTCCGCGCCTGCTTGCCAGAGCCCCTGGGCGCCGAGGTCTGGGGGGCTTCGGTCCGCGGCCAGACCCTCACCCTGCTGGTCACTTCGGCCGCGTGGGGCACGCGCATCCGCTTCCAGGCGGCTGCCCTGCGGGAAGCGCTGGAGCCGGGCCCGGAGGGCAGGATTGCGCGGGTGGTGGTCCGGGTGCGGCCGGCGGCCGGCCGCTGAGGCTCAGCCGGCGGCCGCGAGGGCCTCGTCGTAGGCGATGGGCGAGTCGGTCGCCTCGGCGAAACTCACCAGTTCCCAGGCGTCGGGTTGGTCGAGGAGGGCCCGACAAACCTGGTTGTTGAGGCCATGGCCCGACTTATAGGCGCTGAAGCGCCCGATCAGGCAGTGGCCCAGCAGGTACAGGTCACCGATGGCATCGAGCACCTTGTGCTTCACGAATTCGTCCTCGAAGCGCAGGCCGTCCTCGTTCAGGATGCCGTACTCGTCGAGCACGATGGCGTTTTCCAGGGTGCCACCGAGTCCCAGGTTGTTGGCTCGCATGGCCTCGAGGTCACGCATGAAACCGAAGGTGCGTGCACGGCTGATTTCCTGCAGGAAACTGCCGGTGGAAAATTCCATGGTGGCAGTGCGCGAGTGCCGCCGGAACACGGGATGGTCGAACTCGATCTCGAACTGGATGCTGAAACCGTGGCCCGGTTCGAAACGCGCCCATTTGTCGCCATCACGGACCTCGATCGGCCGCAGGACCTTGAGGAAGGCCTTGGGCGCAGCCTGCTCGACCACCCCAACGGACTGCATCAGGAACACGAATGGCGCGGCGCTGCCGTCCATGATCGGCACTTCAGGCGCCGAGAGTTCGATGCAGAGGTTGTCGATCCCGAGGCCGGCCACGGCGGACAACAGGTGTTCCACCGTGCAGACCCGCGCCTCTCCGACGGTGAGGGACGTCCCGAGCGTGGTCTCGCTCACGTGATGGGCCAGTGCCGGGATGTCTGGCGTGCCTGGCAGGTCACTGCGCCGGAACACGATCCCGGAGCCGGGGGGCGCCGGGCGCAAGGTCATGACCACCTTGCGCCCGGAGTGCAGGCCCACCCCGGTGGTGCGAACCGTGTTTTTAAGGGTGCGTTGCTGCATCACCACCCCAATCTAGCACAGCGCAACCTGCCCATCAGTCGGCCTGGCGACGCAGGAAGGCCGGGATGTCCAGCACGTCCTCGCTCGGCGCGTCGTAGCGCAGACCGTCGCCCACCGCGCGCCGGTTCTGGCGGACCGCTGGCGGTGCATCGAACTCGCGATAGTCCGGGGCAGCGGGCTTGGCCGGGACCACCGAGACCTGCGGCGGCCGGGCGCTCGGCCGCGGCGCCAGCGCTGGCGCCCGCTCCGCAGCACGCGGCGCCGCGATGTTCTCGAGGCCGGTTGCCACGACCGTGACCCGGATTTCACCCTGAAGTTCGGGGTCGATCACGGTCCCGATCACCACGGTGGCGTCCTCGGCAGCATACTGCTTGATGATATTGCCCACCTCCTCGAACTCACCGATGGCGAGGTCGAGGCCGGCGGTGACGTTGACCAGGATGCCCTGGGCGCCGGCCAGGTTGATGTCCTCCAGCAGGGGGCTGGAGACGGCCATCTCGGCCGCCGCCTGGGCGCGGCCCTCGCCGCTGCCGAAGCCGGTCCCCATCATGGCCGGACCGGTGCCGGTCATCACCGTGCGCACGTCCGCGAAGTCCACGTTGATCAGGCCGGGACGGGTGATCAGGTCGGCGATGCCCTGCACGGCGCCCTGCAGCACCTCGTTGGCCTGGCGGAAGGCATCGAGCAGGGTGGTCGTGCCACCGAGCACCGAGAGCAACTTCTGGTTGGGGATCGTGATCAGCGAGTCCACGTGGCGGCTGAGGTCGAGGATGCCCTGTTCGGCAATGGAGGCGCGCTTGTTGCCCTCCATGTTGAACGGCCGGGTGACCACCGCCACAGTCAGGATGCCCAGTTCGCGCGCCACCTGCGCCACCACCGGTGCGGCCCCAGTACCGGTGCCACCGCCCATGCCGGCGGTGATGAACAGCATGTCGCAGCCGTCGATCAGCTCGATGATCCGGTCGCGGTCCTCCATGGCGGCCTGCCTGCCCACCTCGGGGTTGGAGCCCGCGCCCAGGCCCTTGGTGATGTTGCAGCCGATCTGCAACGCCGTCTTCACCTTCGAATGCTTGAGCGCCTGCGCGTCGGTGTTGACGCAGATGAAGTCGACGCCCTCGATGCCGCTCTGGGACATGTGCGAGACGGCGTTGCCGCCGCCGCCGCCGACGCCCAGCACCTTGATTACAGCGCTCTGGCTGTATGAATCCATCAGTTCGAACATGTGCTCATCTCCTCCGCTGTTTGACCCTGCATCATTGCGGGGCACTCGCCCCCGAAACTCAGAAATAGCCCTGGAACCAGGACTTCATCCTCTCCATCACTGTCTTCACGCCGTCGCCCACGATCCGTGGCGCGGGTTGCGTGGCGTTCGCCCTGCCGTAGAGCAGCAGCCCGGTGCCGGTCGCGTGAATCGGGTTGCGCACGACGTCCGCGAGCCCGGTGACCCCGTGGGGCACGCCGAGCCGGACCGGCATGTGGAAGATTTCCTCGGCCAGCTCGACCGCGCCTTCCATCTTGGCGCTGCCGCCGGTCAGCACCACGCCCGCGGCAATCGCTTCCTCGAACCCGGAGCGGCGCAGTTCGTCGCGTATCAGCGTGAACAGCTCCTCGTAACGCGGTTCGACGATCTCGGCGAGCGTCTGGCGCGCGAGCCGTCGCGGTGGCCGGTCGCCGACGCTAGGCACCTCGATCGTCTCGTCCGGATTCGCCAGCTGCGACAGGGCGCAGGCGTAGCGGATCTTGAGATCCTCGGCGTGGTGGGTCGGCGTGCGCAGGCTAAGCGCGATGTCGTTGGTGACCTGGTCGCCCGCGATCGGGATCACCGCCGTGTGGCGGATCGCGCCGCCGGAGAACACCGCGATGTCCGTCGTGCCGCCGCCGATGTCGACCAGGCACACGCCGAGTTCCTTCTCGTCGTCGGCGAGCACCGCGTAGCTCGACGCCAGCTGCTCGAGCACGATGTCCTCGACCTCGAGCCCGCAGCGCTGCACGCACTTGACGATGTTCTGGGCGGCGCTGTCGGCGCCCGTGACGATGTGCACCTTGGCCTCGAGGCGCACGCCCGACATGCCGATCGGCTCGCGGATGCCTTCCTGCGCATCGATGATGAATTCCTGCGGCAGAATGTGCAGGATCTTCTGGTCGGCGGGGATGGCGAC
>JAURMS010000091.1 GCA_030830595.1 Gammaproteobacteria bacterium
ACAGCGGGAAGGTCACGTCGTGACGCAGGAACTCGAAGCGGGGGTTGTCGTGCAGGTGATCCAGGTTGCGCTTGGTGCCCGTAAACAGGTTGTCCACGCACACCACCTCATCCCCTCGCGCCAAGAGGCGGTCGATCAGGTGCGAGCCCAAAAACCCCGCCCCGCCGGTCACCAGAATGCGCTTGCGGGGCTCGTAGGCTCTCATGGGCGGGTCTCCACCTCTCGCTGCAGCGCAGCAATCTCCGCCCGAAGGACATCGTACTCGGCCTGCTTGCGGCGTAAAAAGTTCAGGGTCAGGCTGGCCTTGGCCTCCAGCCCCTGCGGGGTCAATAAGTACAGGTACTTACCCTTGTCCGGGTTCGCCTTGAAGTTGCCCGCTTTCACCCAGCCCTTCTCCATCAGTGCTTTCAGGCAGTAGTTCGCCTTCCCCAGGCTGACGCCCAGGGCCACCGAGAGCTCTCGCTGGCTCGCTTCGGGGTTGGCTTCGATCGCTCGAAGCAGTTTGAGGTGGGTTTCGTTCACAGGTTGAACGCGAACTTTGGGGTCGCTACCGCAGTGCCGCGCAGGCTAGCGGGCACTGTTAGAAAATAGTTCAATGACTGAACGCTACACTGTTCAGGGGGTGAACGCAAGGGACCATCAGGAGAACTTCGAGGAGAGTTGGGCTTTAAAGCGCAGTTGAAGCGTTGAGGAAAACTCGACCGGGTATCTCTAAACAGGTGTCCGCTGCCACTCGCCCGATTACGCCCCAATATTAATAGCCTAGCTTCCTGATACGAGTCAGCCTGGTTGTATTGGTTTAACCGTGTCCCCTCGGACATTGATGCCCACGTCGGTCAAAGCTGCGAGCAGTCCACTTGTGGCAACCTCGAAAGAGTACCCGGCCAAAATCCTTTCCCGAGCTGCTGCGCCCATTGTTCGCGCTTGTTCGATATTTCCAGCCATCCGCTTCATGACAGCCGCCAAGTCCGAGGCACCGCCAGAAAAGGTGAAGCCCGTCCGGCCTTCAACTATCAAGTCCTCTGCACACCCAGCTTCGTCACTCACTATCACTGGAAGCCCGAACAACATTGCCTCATTTGCCACGAGTCCCCAGGTCTCCTGCCACGTCGAGGGCAGGACCAAAGCGTCTGCTGCCAGATACACTTTCCACAATTCAGTCTGGTTCAAGAAACCAGTAAAAAAAGCGGGCACGTTTAAGTTTTTCGCAAGCGTCATCAGCGAGTCCGTAAGCGGGCCCTGCCCCCCGATCAACAGGCTGCTATTAACACCATCCTCTCTGCAAATAGCACAGGCGGCAATCAACATCTCTGGCCGCTTAAATGCTACATGTTTACCAAAAAACGCGAAGACAAATTCCTCTTGCCGAAAGCCATAGCGGCCTCTGAGCATCTCTCGCTTCGACACCTGCTCACAATGCATCGCCAGGAGTCGCTCATTGTCTACGCAGTAGCCACCTCCATGAATACGATCATCGGCCCAACCGCTTTTTTGATAAAAACGGCGGTTGGCTTGCCCAATTTGAACAACCGACGAGACAAACAAGAAAATCAGCCTATGCAAGCTCCGCGCAAGCAGATTTCTTGGCCGCAGATCATTTGACTCTGCACGCATAATGACTGGAATGCACCGTAAGCGCGCAAGTGCGCAGGCGAGAATCAGCAGCGGTTCATTCCATCCGGGCACCAATAGCGCATGAGGCCGAAAAGTTGTCAGAACTTTCCACAACTTGCTGATCGACAAAAGACCCTGAAGCCAATTCTCCGGGATATCAAGTACGACACTTCGGTAACCACCCCGAAGCGGAATGTCCCAGGTCACGGGGCGGTCAAAGCCCACACCCTGGCTAAGTGGCTCAGGCTCACGGAAATAAACAACCTTGAGCCTAAGGCAATCCAGACCGTGCAGGTATCTGAACCAAGGCGCCGCGTACTGTATCGGGTGCGTCGCGAGCACACACAGGGTGGGCTTTTCACGGCAACCAATCATCTTTGTAGGTAGCCGCGGCTAGGGCGCGCGCCGCATCGTAATGATTGTAGAGCGGCACGGATTCTAAGGACATGCTGAGGCCAATCAAAAAACTCAATTCCCCTTGGGATAGCACGTTTCTCCTTCAGGGCCCTCCGGATGCTTTGCAGGAGAGCCTCGGAATCCGCCGGGTCCACTACCTGACCCAAATCCCCACCCCGCAAGGCTTCTGAACTACCGTCTCTCGTGCTGCCAATGGTGGGTACGCCACACGCCATGGCTTCGAGGTAAACAATTCCGAAGCCCTCGCCTGAACCCGGCATCGCAAATACATCGGCGCTTTGCAGGAGGCGCTTCTTTTCCTCCTCTTCGACGAACCCGATAAAGAGAACCCGGTCCTCGACCCCAAGCTCATTGGCCCTTGCCTGTAAACGGCCGCGGTCAGCGCCTTCACCAGCTATCACGTACACGAGATTCGGTTCCTGCACGAGGAGTCTTGGAAGACAGGCAAGGATCTCGTCAATCCCTTTGTACCGCTCCCGAGGATCAAGACGTCCGAGAGTCAGCAGGATCTTCTTGCCCCTCAGTCCCCACTTTTCTAAGAATTCAAGCGACGGTGCGGCCAGCGAATAATCCCGGAGACGAACCACGTTTGGAATGATTGTGTACCTTTCATCAGGCAAATTAGCCCATTCGTTCATCCGATCGCGGGTCACCCGGCTCACCGACCAAATCGCTTGCGCCCTCTTTAGGAAAAGTCGTCGGAACCAGCCAGGCCGCTGCCACGCCTCAATGCCGTGAACCTGCAGGATTACCGGGCATCTCTTTCGCATGGCGCAGAAGACAGCGATCGGTAGCAGGTTGAGGTGCCCGCAAAAAACTAAATCCGTAGGAGCGCTCAGCAGCCGTGCCAACATGTACAAATAGTCGAAATTGGATTGCCGTGCACTGCCCTCCTGAAATATCTTGCCCTGACAAAATGATCCATCTGAGCCCCCTAACCGCGGCAACATTACAACCTTTTTTATCGCGTCAATCTCGGCCAGCGCTTCCGCGAGATTGCGATTATAACGGGCGATGCCTCCGTTGCCTCCATACGCATCAGATACTAGCATCAGGACGTTCACGGTGATGGCCGCTGCAGGCTACACGAGTCAAAATATCTGTCGAGGACCAGCGCCTGCCAGCCCTGCAAACCTCGCGGGTGGGTGTTTTCCAGATCAGCCCATTTGCTAAGCGGTACCGTAAATCCGGTTTTGGGCCGCCGCGCGATGTTAGAAGGCAGGCCAGGTTCCGCACATTTTGCAAGGTCGCGTTTGGTGAACACGCATCCTCTCTGTCGCTGACCAGCCACGAACCGTAGCAAGGGGGCATCAACTAAGGGCACCCGAATCTCCAGGGAATGCGCCATACCAGCCCAGTCTGCATCCCTCAACAACTGGTTGCGCATGTAGCAAGCGGTCTCCAGGTAACCCACGGCTGCCTGATTAGAATGCCTCACAGCATTGAGCGATGGAGGCAACGCCGGTAGTTCAAATGAGGCATCCCTTGGTAAATCCCAGGGCATTTCAAGTCCCCGGCGCAATAGATATGCGCCCCCCCAATGGTGGCCATATTCGAGCAGACCGGCATACTTTGGGCTGGTAAAACGCTTCAGCGCAGGCAAGCATACCCGCCGAATACTCCGACCAACACGGGGAAAACCGGCAAACGGCCGTGCCAGGTACCGCATCCAGGGCACTTGTCGAAAAGAGGGATATCCCCCAAACAATTCATCTCCCCCTAGACCGGACATCGCGACTTTGAGCCCCGCCTGCGAGGCTGCTCTGGAAACCAGCCAGGTATTGAGCCCATCGATGCTCGGCTGATCCATGGCGGCAAAGAATTCCTGCAGACATGTCTCGAAATCATCCCTGGTAAGCCAAACCGTTGAATGGTCAGTACTGAGCCGACGGGCTAGCATCTCGGCAACGGGGGTCTCGTCGTTGGCGGTACCCCGGAATTCCTCGAAGCCAAGTGTGACGGTCTTGAGCACCTGACCCGACTTTTGGACACACTCTGCGGACAGCGCCGCGATGGCTCCGGAATCGATGCCCGCAGAGAGAAAAACGCCAACCGGAACGTCTGCGACCAGGTGTGCCTTAACGGAGTCCACTAACGCTTCTTTAAGGTTCTTATAGGGACTGGGTCGGTTTCCAGACAGCATGGTATCGACACTATCAAAGGACCCCTGTTCGACCGCCGCGTCCATTCTAAACTGACGCCAGGTCCCTGGCGGGAGGGCTTTCACCGTGTCGAAGACCGTAAGAGGCTCAGGAACGCTACCCCATAGCTGGTAACCGTTGAGACCGGATTGCGACAACCCCGGCACGATTCCACCACCCGCCAGCAAAGCCTTGACCTGTGATGCAAATCGGACCACACCCCCGTAATCGTGGAGGTAAAGCGGTTTGATGCCGAAGGGATCGCGCGCCATGAAGAGGCAACCGGCTCGACTGTCCCAGATCACGAAGGCATACATGCCGCGAAGGTAGCGACACATGCTAGAACCATCCCGCGCGTAGAGTGCCAATAAGACCTCGGTGTCGCTTTGAGTGCGAAACACCGCGCCATGTTTTTTCAGTTCGCTTCGAAGTTCGCAGTAGTTGTAAATTTCTCCATTAAAGACAATCGTGAGGTGGCCATCACCGCTGAAGAAAGGCTGCATCGCCTGGTTCGTGAGGTCGACTACGGCCAAACGCCGGTGGGCCATCCCGATTCGGCGCTCCGAGTCGATCCAGAGCCCATGTCCATCAGGACCCCGGGTGCTCATTTGCCGGCTCATAGACTCCAGCTCCAAACGATCCACACGAAAATCAGTGTTGGAGTGACCGAATACCCCTGCCAGTCCGCACATGATTCAGAGCGCCGAAGGCAGCCTGACCAAACCTGGCTGATGCCATTTCAACGGACAATGACAGTGTTCTCCAATTGAACGGGTTGTGACAAATTGATACATAATCTGGTTTGATTTTAACGGTTTTATTTAACGATTCTCCCGAAAACTGTACTATTGTGCCGTCAACATCAATTGAGACTATACATGCCATCCACCAAAGCCAAGTCCCTCCTCGACCTCGAAATCCAGATCGCCGCCCTGCAAAAACGGGCGGCACAGGTACGCAACAAGCAATATAAAAAGGCCCTCGACGAAATCATCGCCTTGATGAAGGCCTTTGGCATCACCATAGATGAGGTGAAAAAGGCTGCCTCCAACATTGCAACCCGGGTGCGTGCCAGCAAGGGCCTCAGGCGGCGGGGACGTCCGCGCAAGGCCGCTTCAAAAAAGGCCGCCGGGAAAACCGCGCAGAAATCGGCCAAGAAGCCAGGCAAGGGCAAGCGTTCGCGCAAGCCGGCACCAGTGAAGTATAAGGGCCCGGGGGGGGAGACTTGGTCCGGCCGCGGCAAGCAGCCTGTCTGGCTGCGCGCCCTCGTGGAGGGTGGCCGCAAGCTCGACGACTTTAAGATCTGAATCCGCTACCGGTGACCCTGACGGTGCCCACCAGGATGGCGGCCAACAAGGCCGCATAGGTGGCCATGGTCAGGGTCCTGAGCGGATAGTCCACCAGAGAGTGGATGGCCAGGAGCAGCAATCCAAACCCTGCTCCAATCTGCAGGCCCCGGTGATGCGATTCATTGATGCCTTTTTCTGCTGTCTGCTTAAGGTTCAGACGAATCGCTCGACTTAGCAACAGCAGCGCCCCAAAAATGAATAAGGACGCAAGGAGGCCGCCCTCCGCCCATAGCTCCAGGTAATCACTGTGGGCATGGTTGACATACACCTCATAGTCGGCAGCCACCTCCCCAATGTCGTCGTAAGCCTGCGTGAAGGAGCCCATGCCGTAGCCGGTACCCCAGTGGGGCGCGGACACCGCCAGGGTCCTCGACCACATATCAGCGCGAAATTCATCCAGCTGCTCGACGAACAACCGCTCGACCAGAAAATAAAGGGTCGATTGCAGGATCAACGCAAAGGCAATGGCCACAGATAGGGCCAACAGGCCACCAACTTTTTTCTGAACCGTCCCCCAAGCAGTGCTCCTAAAGGCAATCGCGGCCCCTGCCAGGGCGGGCACCAGCAACAGCAGGCCCGTTCGTGACCCGCTTGCGGTAGCCCCTACCGCAAATATGACGATCAGCGCCGCACCTAGCCACACCCACAGGTCGCTGGCACTTCGGCGATGATGCCGCACCCTATCGCCAAGCAAGCCACCGGTCAGCGCAATACAGACCAGCATCAGGCTTGCCTGATGATTGCGATTGGCAAAAAAGCCTACGGCCGCGCCAGGATTGGTGATCTCGTAAAAATAGGTCGCCTGATCCGCGATTTGCAGACTCTGGAAGAAACCCAGAAAAATACTGCAGACCGCGAACGCGAGGCAGATGCCGACCAGCTTGCGCCGCTGCCCTCCCCGCATGGTCACCGCTGCCATGAAGACGCCGACTGGGACCAGCGCGGTGTACAGGAGTCTCTCGGTTTCCAGAGGCACCAGCGAGAGGGGCGCCCAGCCGGTTTTTTCGGCCCCTGCGAGATTGAGATCGTGGAGCAATGACGAACGACCGGGCAGGTGGCTCCATAGCCATTCCGGCAGCGGAATGAGCTGGAACAGGGGCAGCGCCACAAGCCCCAGCGGCAGCAGCCAGAAAAAATGCACTCGCTCGGGTCGCACCTGGTTTAAGGACATGCGCACCAGCGCCAACAGGATCAGCAGCAGTCCACCAAGGGCCAGCAACTGCTCGCCCGGCCAGCTGGCGCCGCCACCCATGAACAGGGCCGCAATGAGAACCAGGGCGGTAGTCACCGCCACCAGGAGCGAGACTCTGCGGCGGAAACGGCGTCTCCGCCTGCTCATGGTCTAATGTTTTGCGAGGCAGCGGTCAGGGCGAGAAAGGGCTTCCGCCATTGCCTTCCTTGGCAGCCGTGACGACCGCCGCGATGGCGAAGCCACCCGCCGCCGCGCCAAAGAGCACATTGGCCGCGGTGCCGGACGGCGCCGGCGGCATGGCAGTAGGGTTGGCTGGGTTAGTGGCAGGGCCCGCCTCCGGAGTGGGGGTACTGCCCTGCATGGGCTCTGCAGAGGCCATCTGCTGCTCAACGGGCTGGGCGGATGCACCGGCCTCAGGCTGGGCCGGGGCCTCAGCCACAGCCGGGCCAGAACCCGGCTGCTCGGAGGCCGGCATCTGTCTCGACACGCTTGAGGCAGCGACGCGGGTCGAGGGCGCGCTGGGCGGACCCTGCGTAGGACCCTGGCCCGAGGCATCGGCCACGGCTTCCGGGAGATCAGCAGCGACCGGATCCGTCGGGTTGGCCACGGCAGGCTGCGGGCTGTCGGCAACGACCTCACCACCCCCATTCGAGGGCGCCGTGGCCCAGAAGAACACGCCCATGGCGGCTAGCGCCAGAGGCACGAACCCGAACAACACGGCCTTGGCGAACTTGCGTCCTGCATCGTCCCCGTCCCAACCTTCCGTCATCGTGAGGTCTCCTTAAACCTAGTTGGAGGCGCTGCCGCCCCCACTCCCACCGCCGCCACCGCCACCGCCCGCGGCGGCCGCGGCCAGCAACAATCCGCCGAGTACGGCGCCCACCGAACCGCCACCCCCACCAGTACTGGCCGAGCGGGCCGGAGCACTGGGTGCAGGCGTCGAGGCCGGCTGCGCCGCAGGCGCGGGGGCCTGGGCCACCACGGCCGCACCGGGGCAACCCGGTACGTCGAACACGCCCGGAACGTCGTACACGGCCACCTTCTGGCCGCCACAGTTCACTTCCATGCGACCGTCGTTCAGGATGACGATGCGATCGCCGGGCTGAAACTTCATGTCCTTG
>JAURMS010000010.1 GCA_030830595.1 Gammaproteobacteria bacterium
AAAGATCTTCGCCGCCGTAAGCCGCGCCTCGCGGGTCAGCGAGGTATCCACCACGAAGCGGCTGGCATAAAACACGCCGACGTCTCCGCCCAGCCAGTAGACGAACAGCAGCAGGTGCAGGAGGGTGGCAAGGCCTTGCAGGGCAGCTTCGAACTCCACGCCCGGCTCAGGCCAGGAAACGCCGGGCGTAGTCCTGCCAGGCGGCGAGTGACTCCGGAATATCTGCCTCGCGCGGCGACTCGTAGGCACGCATCCGGTTGCGGGCGCCAAATCCCTCCGCGTACTCCTCGACCGGAAGGTAGTACAGGAAATGGATCAGGCGGTCCTGGAAGCGCCAGCAGCCGTCATGGCGACGATAAGTGTCCTCGTAGCGCATGGCAGCCACCATCGTCCGGCCGTTGCGGTGCACCTCGGCATGCGAGGTCAACCAGCCGCGTGCCAGGTCCGGGTCGGCATCGTCGAATTCGATGAGATGGTCATGGCCCACATGCAGCGTCAGGGTCAGCGCGGCAAAGCGCTTGTGATAGGCCTCAATGACCTCGGCGCGACCCCTCGAGACGATGACCCCATCCTTCGACCTGAAGCAGCCGTCCGGGGTAAAGAGCTCGCCAATGGCATCGATGTCGCGATCATCCACCACCATGGTGTAGCGCGCCACCAGGTCGCGGATTGCCTCGCGATCCTCAAGTTGTCGAATACGTGACTCCAGGCTGGCCTCGCTCATGCGTCGATCCTCCTCGGGATGGGGTTGCCGTCCTCGAACTCGAAACTCGCCAGGACCTGGCGGGCCGTGCGCGGATCGCGGATGTCGTCCACGCCCACCATGTCTGCCCGCATGCGGCCGCCTTCGACCTCGCACAGGGTGTAGCCGCTGTGCTCCCATTCGTGATAGCGGATATGCGGGTTCAGGTGCAGCACGCCCGACTTGTTGGTGTTGCTGTTGGCAATCGAGGACGTGACCAATTCGCTGGTGAGGGTCCGTCCGCGCTGGTCCCTGACCTCGCTGACGAAGAAGGCGTGCAGGTCGCCGGTCATCATCACCGGGTTGGTCGTGCGGTGACGCACCAGGGTGTCGAGCAGGCGCTGTCGTGCCACGGGATAGGCCGACCATCCGTCGGTGAAGACCAGGGGTGCCTCGGGCGTTCCCTCGTAGATGGGCGCGAAGGGCGTGCCATAGGCCAGCAGGTTCCAGCGGCAGCGTTCGCCGGTGAGCGCCGTGTCGAGCCAGTCCTCCTGGGCCGCGCCCAGCATGGTGCGGGAGGGATCCTCCAGTTGTGGCCGGCAGGCGGGATCCGTCAGGCCGACCAGCCGGCCACCGCCCGCGCCGACAAACAGCAGCTTGCGACCGGCTTCGGTGTCGCAGGTGGCCGGCGTGGGCTCCCGCGCACAGGCCTGAGCCGATCGGTACTGGCGGGTGTCGAGCAGGTACAGCCTGGCTGCTGAGCCCCAGTCGAAGGCGCCGTAGACCGTGACGCCGCCGGCTGCGCGCAACCTGGACTGGCGCACCGGCATGTGCTCATACCAGGCCTGGTAGGCCGCCGCCCGCCGCTCCACGAAGGCCTCGCGGCTGGAGGGCCCACCGCAGAGTTCATGCTCGCTGGTCAAGGCCGCGTAATCGTTGTCGACTTCATGATCGTCCCAGGTGACCAGCCATGGGCAGGCCGCGTGGGCTGCCTGCAAGTCCGGATCGACCTGATATTCGGCGTAGCGGTTGCGGTAGTCGGCCAGCGTGATGGCTTCACGGCGATGGAAGAGCCGCACCCGTCGGTTGCCATAACCGTCCTCGTAGATGTAATCGCCGAGTCCCAGGATCAGGTCCGGCCGATCGGCCGCCATGTAGCGATAGGCGGCAAAGAAGCCGTGCTCGTAATGTGCGCAAGAGCCCAGGGCAAAGCGCAGTGCAGGGGTCTCGCCCGCGGCCGGTAGCGTCAAGGCCCGCCCCGGCGGACTTTCGTAGCGGCCCAGCCTGAAGCGGTAGTGATAGTCGCGGCCGGGCTGCAACCCCGTCACCTCGACATGTATGGAGTGAGCCAGATGGGCCAGCGCGAGGCTGCGTCCAGCGCTGGCGATACGCTGGAATCCTGCGTCCTCGGCTACCTCCCAGTCCACCTCGTAAGCGGTGGTCCCCAGCTGTTCTGGCTCGAACGGTTCGGGTGCCAGTCGCGTCCAGATGACGAAGCCGTCGGGCGCGGGATCGCCGGAGGAGACTCCGAGCTTGAAGGGATAGGAACTGAACCTGACCTGGGCGCCTGCACGCACCAAGGGCAGTCCGGCCAGTGCGGTCGCTGCCGTGGCCTGCTGCACGAACCGCCGCCGTGTGATGGATGTCGCCATGGGGTCCTCCGGGGAATAGCCGGAAACTTAGACCCTGGCCGGGGCCGGCGCAAGCAGCGGCCCTGCAGGCTCAGATGCCGGCGCCGCCCTCGAAGCCGCGTTCCTGGGCAGCCGCCTGGTACAGGCGGGTGCCGGCAGGTACCGAGCGGGTCAGCCACACGTTGCCGCCGATGATGCTGCCCCGCCCGATCGTGACCCGCCCCAGGATGCTTGCGTTGGCATAGATGACGACATCGTCCTCTACGATGGGATGGCGCGGTTCGCCCTTCACGAGCTGGCCCTCTGCATCCAGCGTGAAGCTGCGCGCGCCCAGGGTGACGCCCTGATAGACCGTGACCCGGTCACCGATCCTCGCCGTTTCTCCGATCACCACGCCCGTGCCGTGGTCGATGAAGAACTCGCGCCCGATCCTGGCGCCCGGGTGAATGTCGATCCCGGTCAGGGAGTGAGCCGCCTCGGACACCAGCCGAGGCAGAAGTGGCGCGGAGAGTCCCTGCAGGGCGTGGGCCATGCGGTGATAGGCCACGGCCAGCGGACCCGGCAGGGCGAGCAGGGCCTCTTCGCTGGAGAGGCAGGAGGGATCATTGCGAAATGCCGCCCGGGCATCGGAGACGAGCGCCTCGCGAAGCTTGGGCAACTGCTCCAGGAATTGTCGCGTGACCGCTGCCGGATCCAGTGCCGGAGCGGCAGGCGGGGCAAGGATCAGTGCCTCGGCGATGGCGCGTTCCAATTGCCCGGCCATGGACGCGAGGGCCTGGGCCGCGTGTTCCACGTCCCCCGGGCCGTGAAGCAGCAGGGCATGGAGTCCTGCAGCCAGCGTGCCGATGGCGCGGGGCTGCAGGATCCCGGGGAGGGAGCGCGTGCTGCCGAGATCTGCGGTGAGTTCATGGGCCAGCGCCAGCCAGGGCGCTGCGCCCGGGGACTCGTCAGGAGGCGTCGGCATTCTCATACAGCCAGGTCGACAGGTAACGCTCGCCGAAGCTCGGGATGATCACGACGATCTGCTTGCCCTTGAAGGCTTCGCGACTGGCCAGTTGGAGGCCCGCATGCAGGGCGGCCCCGGAACTGATGCCCACCAGGATGCCTTCCTCTTTACCCAGA
>JAURMS010000092.1 GCA_030830595.1 Gammaproteobacteria bacterium
ATCCCTTCCCCGTGCCTCGTTGCTGCAATTCAGTCATGTGGCCTCCTGCGTGGTTGATCGAGCTCTGTTACGGAGCCAGCTTTGTGAAACATTAAAAGTGTACCCCTAACTACAGCCAACGGCGACAAAAGTTGGATGACGTCCGCCGGTTGCCGTCATCATGTCTAGCGCCGTAACCTTCACCGCACCGCCACCGCCAGCACCAGCGCAGCCATGAAATGAAAAACGCCCCCCGAGTCTCAGGACACGGGGGGCGATTTGAGGGAGAGAACGGCTGTTCTCTACCACATCAGCATTTACAGTATTTCAACCCCACAGGTTGCGCCGATCCTCGGGCAGGCACCACCCGGATCGCCGCCGTTGCACGTCGGCATACCTGGTATCTGCCCATAGAAAGTTTGACCGTCCTCTATGTCTTCACTGGTTTGCTGGAAATTCTTCGTAATTGTTCCGCCGAGTCCATCTGGCGCATCGCAGCTTTCAGTACGCGGATGTTTGTGATTAACGTGACCTTTGGAGTTGCTGTTGATATAAAGCAAGACGTATTCCATGCCGGTGCAATCGTGGTTTAACCCGCAGTGCAATACATACGCCTTCGGTGGCGGTCCCGCCAGCGAGGCTGTGGACAGGCCACCCAAGGCAAGCAGGGCTATACCAAGCGCAGTCAATTTCTTCATCTGTCGGTCCTTTTTTTGGTGTTGGTGTCCGGGACCGTCCTAGCCGGTTGCCGGAAACATTTTTGTGACCTTTTGTCACAACAGCAGCCTTACTGACTTCGGTCACTCAGTGCAGGCTATTTCACATAACGCTAGAAACATTATCTCGGGCGGATGCACTATGCTTAGGACTAACGCCTACCGCACCGCCACGGCCAGCACCAGCGCACCTCTGCTACCCTTCGCCCATCGCCTCGAAGGAGTGAGCCGGGATGGGGGCGTTCGAGTCACTGGACCGACATCGCCCTGGCTGGATGCCACGAACTTTTAACCACGGTCGGTGTACTTCGCAGGTACAGTCGAGCAAAGGGTCACTCAACTTCACTTGACACGAAGGGGAAGCCGAATGAGCGAAGCAAGCAAGGCGTTAGGCGGCAAGGGTGTGTGGGCCCTTGTTGCGGTGGTGGTGATCGCGGGAGCGGTCTGGATCGGTAGTCGTTCTGACCGCGCCGGGGAAGACGCCGCCGGCACCCTCATGCCTGCCCAGCGAGCGGTGACGGAGACCGTGCAGCCGACCGATGCGACGGAAGCGGGCGAGACCGGCCCGAGTGCCGAAGAGCTGGCGGAGCCGGCTCCCGGCGATGTGGATGCCGATCGTGCCAAGGCCAATAAGGCCGGTGAGGCTGCGAACAGCGGGAATCTTGTAGAGCCGTGAAGTTCTACTTTAACGCCGGTCGACTAGCCTAAGAAAAAGTTCTGCCTCCTACGGAGGAGGCAGCATCGACTACCAAGGCGAGTGGTGCAACGGCGAGAAAGGCCCCTGCCAGTAATGCCTACCGCACCGCCAGCACCAGCGCACCTCTGCTAACCTAACCCCCATCGCCACAAAGGAGTGATGCCTTGCGTCGACTGATTCTGCTGCCGTTGGTTGCTGTCGCAATCTTGGCCAACTGGGCTGCTGTGTCCGCAACAATTAATCTCCCAGGCGGCAAATACGTCGGCGAGGTAAAG
This sequence comes from Gammaproteobacteria bacterium, assembly GCA_030830595.1. GTDB lineage: Bacteria > Pseudomonadota > Gammaproteobacteria > Steroidobacterales > Steroidobacteraceae > SG8-30. The sequence continues at coordinate 1,668 of JAURMS010000092.1, forward strand.
GACGGCGAGCCAAACGGCCAAGGCTCCTTCTTCGAAGACTTCTACGACGACAAGATCTCGTACCAAGGCGAGTGGAAGGACGGTAAGCGCCACGGCCAAGGCACCAGTTACAACCCAGACGGCAGCATCTATTACCAAGGCGGGTTCAAGGACGGCAAGCAGCACGGCCAAGGCACCTACAACCGGGCAGACGGCCGCAAATACGTTGGCGAGTGGGAGGACGGTAAGTGGCACGGCCAAGGCACCCTTTACCGCCCAGACGGCAGCATCGCGTACCAAGGCGAGTGGAAGGACGACAAGAAGCACGGCCAAGGCACCTGTACCTTTCCAGACGGCAACAAATACGTCGGCGAGCACAAAGACGGCAAGCAACACGGCCAAGGCACCTTGTACCGCAAAGACGGCAGCATCGATTACCAAGGCGAGTGGTGCAACGACGAACAAGGCCCCTGCCAGTAACGCCTAACGCACCATCACCCCCAGCACCGGCGCACCCAGCGCCAGCCAGCCAGCGCGGAAATGAGCATCGACGCTGGCCGGGACCACCATGGCCAGTAGCTGGGAAGGAGGCAAACCCAACTAGGGATGCTGGCCGATTACGACTCGGACAGCTTCAACACGCGCAGGGCGTTGTTGTTTAGCACCTTGCCGCCGACTCGCTGCCGGAGGTTCCGGTCAAGCAGATTGACCCGAAGCTGTAACGGGGATCTTGATCGTCCCTCTCACGTCGAGGCGAGCCTGCTCCGGGCACGACCATAGCCAAAGTAAACGGCAAAACCGATCAACAACCATGCCAGCAGGCGGGCCCAGGTTTCCCAGGGCAGTCCCAGCATCAGGTAAATGCTGACCCCGGCACCAGCCAGCGGTACATAGGGCACCCAGGGTGTGGAAAATGCGCGCTCGCGATCCGGTTCCGTCCGCCGCAGGACCAGCACCCCCAGGCACACGACCGTGAAGGCCATGAGCGTCCCAATGGAGACCATTTCCGCGAGGATGCCGATTGGCAGCAGCCCGGCCATCAGAGCCATCCCACACCCCACCAGCAGCGTCGCCGGAAGAGGCGTTCCGAAGGTTGGGTGGATCCGCGACAGCGAGGCAGGCAGCAAGCCGTCACGGGAGATGGTGAAGAGAATCCGCGACTGAGCCATGATGGTCAGCAGGATGCCCGAGGTCAGTCCAAACAGGGCACCGAGCTTGACGGGCAGTCGCAACCAGGCAAGTTCCTCTCCGGCCGCATCGAGGGCCACAGCCATCGGCTCGGCTACGCCGAGCTCCCGATAGCTCACCAGACCGGTCATGACCAGGCACACGGCGATGTAGATCAGTGTGCAAATCACCAGGGAACCGAGGATTCCGATGGGCAAGTCACGCTTGGGATTCTTGACTTCCTGGGCCGAGGCACCCAACGCATCAAAACCGATGTAGGCGAAGAACACGACCGCCCCGCCGGTAATGATGCCTGACCAGCCGAACTCACCATGTTTTCCCGTGTTTTCTGGCACGAACGGGACCCAGTTGCTCGGGTCCAGGTACAACCAACCGAACACGACGAACAGCGCGATGACCAGCAGCTTGGCTGAAACGACTGTCGCGTTGAAACGAGCAGACTCCTTGACGCCGCGGGCCAACAAGAGGGTGAGCGCGAGAACGATCACGACAGCTGGCAGGTTGATGACTCCCGGGCTTTCCTCCAGGGGCCCTGCCGTCAGCGCGTGGGGTAAGGGGGAGCCAAGGTCTGCGAGCAGACTATTGAGGTATCCGGCCCAGCCCACCGCAATCGTGGCGCCTCCGAGCAGGTATTCGAGCATCAGGTCCCAGCCGATGATCCATGCGATCACCTCGCCCATCGTCGCGTAGGTATACGAGTAGGTGCTGCCGCTGACAGGCAACAGGGCCGCCAACTCCGAATAACAAAGGCCAGCCAGCGCTGCCGCCCCACCCGCGAGAACAAAAGAAATCACGACAGCGGGGCCGGCGTGATAAGCGGCCGCTTGCCCGGTAATGACGAATATGCCCGCACCGACGATGATGCCGACACCCAGCGCAATGAGCGCGGTTGCCGTCAGGTGGCGGCGAAGGGTCGAGTGCTCAGCAGATTCCAGGACCTGAGTGACGGTCTTCCGGCGGTCGAACAGATTGTTTATTTTGCTTCCCCCTACGAAAGAACGGCGATGGCTTCGCGTAATCACTCGGGCGCCAGGTGACTGCAGAGCCTCTTAAAGCCTGTTTACCGGACGATAATACATCCCTCAGGCCTGCTTAAGTAACAGGTTTCAGGGTCCTCTGTGCGAGCGTCATACAACCATCCACCAGGAGCAAGCCACGCGGTTAGGCTTCTCGCTGACGGGGCAGACGCAGCGAGGGCAGGATGATAGAGTCCTTCCACGAACGATCTGACAGTCATTTTGAAGGCATCGATCCATAAATGTAATCACTGAAGCACAAACGGACCACTCGGCAACCTGGATCTGAACGAGTGCGTAGGAAAGTGGTCAGGAAACGACTCAGAGGCCCCGAAATCTAATTTCAAGTAGCCCTAAAGCAGACCAATGGCAAATCCCGAGAAGTCTACAGCCGCCGCTACTGCAAGCTCGAGGACGTCAGAAGCCTGATTAAATACAGGGAGCTTATTGCCTCTACTATCGGAAGTTCGCATTTTTCCATAATAAATTTGCGAATCGTTGTTGTTAAATTTGCGCAAAAAATTTCGATCACGCCATAATGAATCAGGATTTATCGGGGCGCTCCATAATTTCCCAGAATACGCATCATGGATGAACGTGGCATTAATCTGTCCGCGCCAGTTTTTATTCTGGGCATGAATGGATCCGGGACCACGATGCTTGCTGACAGCTTAGGCAGGCACCCGGAACTTTATATGATGCCCATTGAGTCAAAAGTTATTCCGTATTTTATACAACGCCAAGGTAGATACGGAGACCTTACCCATTACAGCAACAAGCGCAGGCTTGCGAGCGACTTTGGTCGAAGCAAGGCATATTGGCAAGCCAATGGTAAGAGGGATCTTTGTCTGCCAGATGCCTACCTGTCAAAGGACGGCTTTGCGAGTGTCGTTGACGGTGTTTATCGGTACTTGGCACAAAAGCAGGGCAAATCTCGGTGGGGTGACAAATCGCCTATAAATACCATCCACATCAGCAAGATAGCCTCGCTTTTTCCAGATGCTCAATTTGTTCATATTATTCGTGACGGACGCGATTCAGCCCAATCATTTCATCGGCGTTGGGGCTATGATCCTCTTCACACGATATCCAGATGGAAAAGCACCGTCTCAACCGGCCAACAGCAGGGCAGGGCGTTAGGTAGTGATCGTTACATCGAAATTACCTATGAGGCGTTAACGGGAAACCCCGAAGTTCACATGAGGGCCGTTTGTGATTTCCTCGGCTTGGTCTTCGATCCGTCTACGTTGGAATCCTCAATGAAATATATGGATCAATCCGTGTCGGAGGCCAGCGCTGGAAAAATTATTAAGAACTCGGAAAAATGGTCGACTTACTTCACTGTAAGGCAGGTCGAGAAGATGGAGGCGATAGCGGGCAAAACTCTCTCCAATTTCGGATACTCCGTTACCAGCCCGGGGGACGGCACACCAGGCGCGGTTCTGAGGATTTATTGGATACTTAAGGATGGTATGGCTTCCATCGCAAGCTTTTTCCGTAGTTACGGATTGAAAGCATTCCCGATGTTTCTTCGCTATGTCGGTGACGCTTCAAAGCAAATTCTTTCCGGCAAGCAGTAATTCGATGTCCCAGAGGGACCATGTTCTGTATCTCTAATGTTGTGGCGCGTGGGTCACTCCTCGTCGAAGCGACTGACCGCCGCAGCCCCGCCCTTGGCCATGGACTGGTAGAAGCGCACGAAGCTTTCGTGGAACACCGCAGGCAGGCCCTCCTTGCCCGGCTCGGTGAGTGACTGAAACGATTCCTTGTACATCACCCAGTACTTGGCCTGGGTTTCCTGCGTCGCGGCTCCGCGCGTGGCGCCGCTCATTTGCGACTGCAACTCCTCCGGGTCGAGGTTCGAGAGCAGCACCGAGAGCGACTCGCGGGCGGCAACCATGATGGCTTGCTGGTGATGCCGCGCCTTGGCGAACTGGCTGCGGATTTCGTCCACGGCCTCGCGAGCCTGGCCCGCGGTCAGCATCTTCAGCAGCGCGTCCTCGACCCCGCGTACCTGCATCAGCGGGCTGGTCAGGTCACGCTCACGCGAACTGCCGGCGATGCCCATGTCCCGGGTGAAGTCGGCTCGCATGCGCGAGAGCTCCATCAAGCCGAGCATGAATTCACGCATCGCTTCACCCGCCTCGCGCAGGATCGCCTGTCGCTTGGCCGGGTCGAGCTTGGCCGGGTCGATGCCAACCCCACGAAAAAACGCAGCCATTTCGCTGCTGCTGTCGCTGTGAGCAGGCGCCGGCGCGGGCGCGGGCGCGGCGTGGAGCGGCGGCTCGTCGTCCAGCCCCAGGGAGTCTTCGAGTCCCGATAAGGGGGGGCTGATCATGCTGTTTTCCAGCAGCGCGCGGACCTCGACGGACTGGTCCAGTGCCACCTCGGCCAGGTCGAGTTCCTGGCTGAGGGAGGCGGAGATATCAAAGCGAGGCAGGTGTATGCCGGTGCGGGCCAGCTCGTCCTCGAGGACCTCGACCGCCAGTTCCAGAGAGCCCAAGCGCAGCGTGTCGCCGGTCGCAAGCCGATGGCGGCCGCCCTTGCCAAGGGGCTCGTCTGCCAGGTTGACGTAGGTGCCGTTGGTGCTGGTGTCGATGACCCACCAGTGGCCATCCTCCAATTCCACTCGTGCATGCTGGCTGGAGATGAATCGACCCGGGTCAACCAACACCCAGTCGCTCTGTCCAGAGCGGCCGATCCGGCCAACGCTGCCCTCGCAGGTCCAGCTGCGCTTGTTGTCGCTGCCGGCGACGTCGCCCCTGACGATGCTGAGCCTCAAGGCCATCAAGATTCCATGCCGCAACCAAGACTTGGACGGCTATAATAACAGGGGAAACTATCCACGCATCCCACACTCCGCATGGCAGCAAGTCACATTTTCAAGGTCCTGTTCGTCAATCAGGGCAAGATCTACGAGGTGTACGCCCGTAAGGTCAGCCACGGCGAGCTGTTCGGTTTCGTCGAGGTCGAGGAGCTGGTCTTCGGTGAGCGCAGCTCGGTGGTGGTGGACCCGGGCGAAGAGCGCATCCAGTCCGAGTTCGCGGGGGTCAAGCGCACCTACATTCCCATGCACTCCATCGTTCGGATCGACGAGGTTCGCAAGCAGGGGATCAGCAAGGTCGGGCCCTACGAGGGCGGTAACGTCGCCCAGTTCCCGATGCCGGCCTTTCCAGCTGGCGATCCGGGTCCCAAGCGCTAGGCATGTCGCGTCAGGCCGAAGGGCCAGTGGGCGAGTCCGCGCTGATCCTGCGCCTGCCGGGTACCGCGGCCCACTCCCAGTTCCGTCGCGAGCGTCTCGTGGCCAAGCTGTCCACGGCGGTGCCCGGGCTTACGGGTTTCCACTCCCGTTTCCTGCACTTCGTCCACGTAAGCGGACCTTTGCCTGCCGCCGAGCGCGAGCGCCTGGGGCAGTTACTCGGCGAGGTCGTCGAACCCGACTGGCCGGCTGCAGATCCCGGCCTGGTGGTGGTGCCGCGCCTCGGCACCATCTCGCCGTGGAGCTCGAAGGCCACCGACATTGCCAGGGTCTGCGAATTCACTGCGGTCCGCCGGATCGAGAGAGGAGTGGAGTTCAGGCTGCAGGTGCCGGAGAGTGCCTTCAAGGCGCATCGCGAGGCCATTGCCGCGGCCCTGCATGATCGCATGATCGAAACCGTGCTGGAGGCGCCGGAGGCGGCTGCTGCCCTGTTCGCCTCCCAGCAGCCAGGCCCGCTCACCTTCATCCCATTGTTGGCCCACGGCCGGCAGGCGCTGGTCGAGGCCAATACGCGCATGGGCCTGGCGCTTTCAGAAGACGAAATCGACTACTTGCAGGTGGCCTATACCGGCCTCGGACGGGATCCGACTGACGCCGAAATCATGATGTTTGCGCAGGCCAATAGCGAGCACTGCCGACACAAGATCTTCAACGCCGACTGGGTCATCGACGGCGAGCCCCAGGGCCGCAGCCTGTTCGCCATGATCCGGCACACCCACGCGTGTAGCCCCGAGGGCGTGCTGTCCGCCTACAAGGACAATGCAGCCGTGTTGGCCGGGCCGATCGGTGCCCGCTGGGCAGCGGACCCGGTGACGAGGGAGTATCGTTTTTGCGAAGAGCCGATCGACATCCTGGCCAAGGTGGAGACACACAACCACCCCACCGCCATCTCGCCCTTCCCGGGGGCTGCCACCGGGGCGGGTGGCGAGATCCGTGATGAGGGCGCAACCGGTCGGGGAGGCCGGCCCAAGGCCGGGCTCGTGGGCTTTTCGGTGTCCAACCTTCACCTGCCTGGTGCTTCCCAGCCGTGGGAGTTGCCGCCGGGCAGGCCAGGCCACATGGCTTCGGCCCTGGAGATCATGCTGGACGGACCGATCGGCGCAGCGGCCTTCAACAACGAGTTTGGTCGCCCTGGACTGGCGGGCTATTTCCGCACGCTGGAGACCGCGACGCCTTGGGATCCTCCTGCTACGCGGCGCGGTTACCACAAGCCCATCATGATTGCCGGTGGCTTGGGCAACCTCCGTCGGCAGCATGTCGAGAAGGCAGAGGTGCCCGAGGGGGCACTCGTGGTGGTGTTGGGCGGGCCGGCGATGCTGATCGGCCTCGGCGGTGGCGCGGCGTCCTCGCTCGGGAGTGGAGCCAGCTCCCTGGAACTCGATTTCGCCTCGGTCCAGCGCGGCAACCCCGAGGTCCAGCGCCGCGCCCAGGAAGTGATCGACGCCTGCGCATCGCTGGGGCCCGACAACCCCATCCTGCTGATCCACGATGTGGGTGCCGGCGGACTGTCCAATGCCGTGCCCGAGGCCGTCGCCCACAGCGAGCGCGGTGGACTGATCGACCTCAGGGCTATCCCGAGCGACGAGCCGGGCATGACCCCGTTGGAAGTCTGGTGTAACGAGGCCCAGGAGCGCTACGTGCTGGCGATCTCGCCCCCCAGCCTGCCCGCGTTTGAGGCGCTGTGCCGTCGCGAGCGATGCCCCTATGCGGTGATAGGCACCACCACTGGGGATGGCATCCTGAGGGTGGAGGACTCGCTGTCTGGCCAGCTGCCCGTCGACCTGTCCATCGACCTGCTGCTTGGTAAGCCGCCGCGGATGTTGCGGACGGTAGAGCGGATCAAGCGCGTGGGCGACGACTTCGATGGCGTGGGTCTCGACCTGTCCGAGGCGCTGGAGCGGGTGCTGCGCCTGCCCTCGGTGGGCGACAAGAGTTTTCTGGTCACCATCGGTGACCGCACGGTCGGTGGCCTGAGCAGCCGCGACCAGATGGTCGGACGCTGGCAGGTGCCGGTCGCCGATGTGGCGGTCACGCTATCCGACTTTCAGGGCAGTGCGGGCGAGGCCATGGCCATGGGAGAGCGCAGTCCGCTGGCGCTGCTCGATGCGCCGGCGTCGGGCCGGATGGCGGTGGCCGAGGCCGTCACCAACCTGATGGCGGCGGACGTGCGCCGCCTGCCTGATATCCGGCTGTCCGCCAACTGGATGGCCGCCTGCGGGGAGCCCGGCGAGGACGCTGCCCTGTTCGATACGGTGCGGGCGGTTGGCGAGGAACTCTGCCCGGCCCTTGGCATTGCCATCCCGGTCGGCAAGGATTCCCTCTCGATGCGTGCCAGTTGGCAGGCAGGGGGCGAGGCGAGGCGGGTCGTCTCACCCGTGTCACTGGTGGTGACCGCTTTCGCTCCGGTAGCCGACGTGCGCAAGAGCCTCACGCCAGCCCTGGTCACGGATGCCGGTGAGACCCTCCTGGTGCTGGTCGACCTGGGCCGTGGCCAGAACCGTCTGGGTGGCTCCGCCCTCGCGCAGGCCTTCGGGCGCCTCGGCAACTCGGTGCCCGATCTCGATGACCCTCGCCTGTTGGTGGGCCTGTTCGATGCCGTGCGTGAACTCTCCGATCGGGGCGACCTGCTGGCCTTCCACGACCGTTCCGACGGGGGTCTGCTCGTCACCGTGCTCGAAATGGCCTTTGCGGGAGAGTGTGGCCTGCAGCTCGATCTCGCAGCCACTGCGACACCGGGCGCGTTGCTCTTCAACGAGGAACTCGGGGCGGTCCTGCAGGTGCCTGCGGGTCGGCTGGAGGCCGCGCTGGCCACGCTCGCGGCTCACGGGCTCGGCGAATGCGCCCGACCGATCGGCAGGCCGGCACCGGATCGGCAGGTGGCGGTTCGCATCGGGGACCAGTTGGCGCTCATGGCCTCGCTCGAGGTGTTGCGTGATGCGTGGTCCGAGACCAGTTGGCGCATGCAGCGCCTGCGCGACGATCCCGCGTGCGCCGACGAAGAACGTGAAAGCCGACGGCAGCCGGGACGCCCGCGCCTGGACTGGCAGCTCACCTTCGACCCGGAACAGACGTTATCGGCTCCTGCCGTGTTGACCGGTGTGCGACCTCGGGTAGCCATCCTTCGCGAGCAGGGCGTCAACAGCCAGATGGAAATGGCCGCCGCCTTCGATGCAGCCGGCTTCACCGCCGTCGACGTGCATATGACCGACCTGCTCGGTGGCGCCGCCGACCTTGCCGGATTTCATGGACTCGTGGCCTGCGGGGGGTTCAGTTACGGCGACGTGCTGGGCGCGGGCGAGGGCTGGGCCCGCTCGATCCTGTTTCACGAAAGGACGCGAGAGCTGTTCAGCGACTGGTTCCAGCGCACCGACCGCTTTACGCTGGGCGTCTGCAACGGCTGCCAGATGCTGGCAGCCCTGGCCGAGATCATCCCAGGCACCGCCCACTGGCCCCGCTTTCGGCGTAACCGCTCCGAGCAGTTCGAGGCGCGCCTCGGCATGGTCGAGGTGCTTAACACCCCGTCGCTGTTCTTTCAGGGCATGCAGGGCTCGCGCATGCCGATCGCCATTTCCCACGGCGAGGGGCGGGCGGACTTCGGCCCGGGCCGGGATCATTCCACGGCCGCGCCCTGGGTGGCGTTGCGCTATGTCGACGGCGAAGGTCTCCCTGCCACAGCCTATCCCGCCAATCCAAATGGCTCTCCGGGTGGCGTGGCCGGGTTGTGCAGCACGGATGGCCGGGTCACGATCACCATGCCGCACCCGGAGCGCGTACGCCTGACGTTACA
>JAURMS010000093.1 GCA_030830595.1 Gammaproteobacteria bacterium
AGCACCATGCCGCTGGTGATCGAGTCTCCCTCGCGAAAGGCCTGCGCGGCCAGTTGTGTCCCCTGCGGGGCGAGCAGGGCCACACCCTGGCCAGGTTGAGCAGAAACCCACAGCGCCCGCATGTCGAAGGGGGCAGTACTGGTCAGCTCCACGGGCGCCGTGCGAGGCGAGGCCAGTTTCAGTCGAGTCAGTTCGGTCTCGATGAGCCACACCAGATCACCCGGCTGCACCTCGGGGCTGGCATACAGGCCGTTGACGAACACGCCCGGCACCTTGCTGAGCCCCAGCGAGCGAGCCGCGATGACGTCCTCCGCCACGTGGGCCGCGTGCCGCCCTGAATCAAGACATGAACTGAAGGCATCCGGAACGAGCTGCGCCATGGTGGCGGCGCGTTGCAGGGCGGGGTCGTCGGGGGCGCCCGGCTGGGCATGGAGGGCATCGTGAAAACGCCAGTAGTTGCCCTGCTCCCCGGCGCAGTGGGCGGCCTGCGCTGCACGACTCGCGTGCCGATGAAAGGGCAGCGGCAGGTCGAGGTTGGCAGTCCTGACCAGGTCCCCGAACAATGGCAGCACCTGCCCGAGGGTCCGCTGCAGGCGTGTGCAGTGTGGGGACTCATAGTTGCAGAACACCGTCACCGTGACGGGTGCCTCTCCAGAGGGTCGAATCCGGCCTTGATCGACTGGGGGCTCGAACCGTGGCGGAAGGGGTGGCGCCAGGTTCAGGGTCGCGAGCGGTGTGCCCTCTGCTTGCTGCTGCTCCACCATCCGGAGCAGGGTGGCCAATAACGCCTGTCGGACCATGGCGTGACGCTGCATGGCGAGTTCGTGCAGCGGCATGGCCAGTGGCGCCTCGATATCACTGGCCGTCAGGCTCCGACCACCCATGTCCGCGAGCACCCTTCCATTGAGGGCCTGATCAGGCTCCGCCGTCGAGGGTGGCGTGCTGCCCTCGTCGACGGGAGCGGGCTGGCAGCCTGCCAGCAGCAGGCCGGCCATCGCAAGGGTGAAAGCGTGCCTCATGGGCGCATGATGGCCGGGCTCGACGTGCGTTTCAAACTCGATGCTAGGGCGGGATCTCGCTGCCGTCCCAGGCGAAGCACTTGCCGGTGTCGGCCGGGGACAGCTTATCCAGGACCGACAGCAGGTAGCTGGCGGACTGCCCCGGCGTGAACAGCTTCCCGGGCGCTACGTTGCCCCTGAACGGGGCGGACAACGAGGTGGCCACCGTGCCCGGATGCAGCCCGACGATCACCGCGTCCTTCCAACGCCTGGCCGCCTCGATGGAAGCCGTGCGCACCAGCTGGTTCAAGGCAGCCTTCGAGGATCGATAGGCATACCAGCCGCCGAGGCGGTTATCGGCAATCGATCCGACCCGAGCGGAGAGCAAGGCGATCACGCTCCTGCCTTCGCGCGGCAGCGTCGGCACGAAATGCTTCAGCACCAGCGCAGGGCCGATGGTGTTGATCGCTATCACCCTGGCGAACTTCGCAGGGTCGATGTCGCGCAGGGATTTTTCAGGCTGAAGGTCTGCCCCGTGCAAGATGCCGGTGGCGCAGAGCACCAGGCGAGGCGGAGGGTCTGTGCAGGCCTGTGCCCCGGCGCCGATCGACGCTTCATCGAGGAGGTCCATGCTGGCGGCGACCACCTTCCTCGAATGGGTCACGACGGGGGAGCGTGCAAACGCCGTCACCCTGGTGATGTCGTCCCGCCCGGCCAGCTGCTCGACCAGCGCAGCCCCGATCCCGCCCGAGGCGCCAATCACGACGGCGTGCATGTGCTCGCTCAAGCCCCCCCTCGCGTGCGCAAGTGCAACTCCGAGCGCCGGTAATCAATGATCAGCGTATCGAGCACGCCCAGCACGTCCATGCCGATCAGCACCGCCGGCCGTTCGGTCAGCTCCCACAGCTCGAAAATATGCAGGTCGGTGAAGGTCATGCCTGCGCTCCTGATGGTCAGCTTGCCTGCGGCAATGGGTGGCACCCGAAGCAGGGTACCTTGTTGCACATCCTGGGTGATACCGATGATTGATTCCTCCACCTCCCGGCGTTCACGGCCGCGCAACAGGGCGTTCCGCAGCGCGAGGTTGCCCACCGTTCGCTGGGCACCGGTATCGATCACCCCGATCGTGCGCACGCTGCCCACCCGCAGGTCGACCCGCATCCCGCGGGCAGGATGAAAGCGGAACGGCAGGCGCTCGAACCCGGCCGGGGGCAGCTGGCGACGGGAGCGCGCAATGCTGATCCGGTCGCGAAGGAATTCGATGACGATGCGCTTGTCGCGCAAGCCCTGGGCGCCGAGCACGCCATCGGCGCCCCCAAAGGCGTCGGCTACCACCGGCATGCTGACATCCTCCACCAGGAGTTCGCCCACCTCGAGGGTGGCGGCACGCACCCGGTCTGCCACCATGGAGCCGGTGGTCCCTCGCAGGAGAACGGTAGCCGGTTCGACGGGTATCTTGAGTTCCTCCACCACCCGGGCGGTGAGTGCCGAGTGGCTGGCCCCCGTATCCAGCACCAGGCGGTAAGGTCCCTGACCATCGATGTGCACGGGTGCCCAGATCCTGCCGATACGGTCCCGGGTAGTCGGGGCTACGTAGCGGGGTTCCGGCGCCGAGACCGTGACGTCGGGCAATGTGGCGGGCGTCGGCTCGACGGGAGGATCGGCATTGGCCGGGCAGGCAGTGAGGATCAGGAGACAGGCCAGAAGACCGGCCGGTGACAGGAGGCGCATGGCGGTAAGACCAGAGGGACAGCGTGCGGTTCGCCATGACCCGCCCCGGAGGAGGTCACGAGGACCTGCCTCCAGGACGGGGGCCATCCATAGCCGGCGAGGAGTCTAAAGGTCTAGCGGCTCACCCATTGATCCCGAAGGAATTTTTTCAGCTTCTGTACTGCGCGGCAGCCAGGGCGTGGGCCCGGGCGACGGCCTCCCGCAATTCCCTGGGGCCCAGGA
>JAURMS010000094.1 GCA_030830595.1 Gammaproteobacteria bacterium
AGGCCAGTTCGAACTTGTCGAAGAGGAAGTCCGGGGCTTTCGCTGCCGGGTGTTTCGGCATGCGCCCCGAACCTTGCCGGACCTGCTGGCGGGTTTCAGCTGGGATTCGGACGCCGTCTGCGTCGTGTACGGGCCGCTTCGTCTCAGTTACCGAGAGGTGTCGGCCCGTGCGGATCGGCTGGCCGGTGTCCTGCACTCGCGCTACGGGGTGGGTCCCGGCAGCCGCGTCGGGCTCGCGATGCGCAACCTGCCGGAATGGGTCGATGCCTTTCTCGCGCTCGGCAGACTCGGTGCCATCCCGGTGGTGATGAACAGCCGGGCAGCGGGCGAGGAACTCGCCGCTGCACGCGATGGCATTGGCGTCTCGCTGATGCTGCTCGATAGCCGCTGTGGCCGGGAGATCGCCGGATTTCCGGGAACTTGTCCGCAGGTTGTGGCAGGCGATCCCACCCTGGAGGGGTCGGAGAGGCAGCGCGACGAGGCCGGGGTGGAGCGCGCCGTGCAGGCGGGTGCGACCCGGCTCGACGACCTGCTGGCCTCCGCATCGGCGGCGCCAGTCCTGCCGCCTCTGCAGATTGCGCCACTCGACCCCGCCACCATCCTGTTCACCTCCGGCACCACCGGTCGGGCCAAGGGCGCGGTGCTGAGCCACTTCGGTACCTGCAACTCGGTCTGGACCAACCTCTATGCGGGCTATCGCGTGGCGGCCGATATGGCGACCCGCTATGGCATCACCCAGCAGCAGCTGGCCGCGATGGCGCCGCAGCCCTGCATGCTGCTGATGTTTCCCTTCTTTCATACCAGCGGCCTGCATACAGGGTTGCTGTCCACGCTCGCCCGCGGCGGCAAGGTGGTGCTCATGCGCCGCTGGGACGCGGCCACCGCGCTCAGGCTCATCGAAGCCGAGAAGGTCACCCAGTTTCCCTGCGTCCCCACCATGATGTGGGACCTGCTCCGCTCGCCCGAGCTGCCGGGTCACGACCTGTCTTCGCTGTCGAGCGTGTCCACGGGCGGCCAGGCGTTGCAGGCGGGGCTGCTGGAGGGCATGACCCGCGCCTTTCCGCGAGCGGTGCCCGGAACCGGCTTCGGCATGACCGAGACCACCGGCGCGGTGGCCATGTCGGTGGGCGAGGAGTACCTGTCCAGGCCCGGCACGGCCGGGAGGGTGCTGGCCACCACCGAGATTCGCATCCTCCGGGAGGACGGCAGCGAGGCGGAACGTGGAGAACCTGGCGAGATCTGCCTGCGATCTGTATCGAACATGCTGGAATATTGGGGCGATCGTGAGGAAACCGCCCGAGTCTTCGATGCTCAGGGATTCCTCCGCTCCGGCGACGTCGGCTATGTCGACGAGGAGGGGTTCCTCTACATCGTGGATCGCAAGAAGGACATGGTGATTTCCGCCGGCGAGAACATCTATTGCGCAGAGGTCGAGCGGGTCCTGCTCGCGCACCCGGCGCTGGCCGAGGCCGCGGCCTTCGGGGTGCCGGACGACCGCCTCGGCGAGCGGCTGGTGGCAGTGGTGGTGCCGCATGCCTCCGCCGGCACGGTCACAGCAGAGGCTATTCGCGAACACGTCGGAGCCCATCTGGCGGCTTACAAGGTACCCACCGAGGTGCGGGTGAAGCATGATTCCCTGCCCCGCAACCACCTGGACAAGGTGGACAAGGTCGCAATGCGGCGGTTACACGGAGGTGCTTCGACCATGGCACACGAGGGGGCTGACTAGAACATGGCATTTCCAACCGATTACCGCGCCATCGACCTGATGATGGGCATCCCCGTCAGTTCGACCAATGCGGAGTGGTACACGCCCTACCTGCCGCTGCTGCTCGACCAGGAAAGCCGCGAGGCCTTCAAGATGCCCGCGCAGTACATGTTCAAGGACATCCCGGTGCTCTCCACCGACGATGACTATGTCGACTACACCATCGCCCAGATGGACAAGCACCGCATCGTGCGGGCGCTGGTGGGCTTCTGGGAAGGTTCGGCGGGCGTCAAGCGCGCGCAGGAGGTGTACCCGGACCGTTTCCTCTTCGACTATCACGTCAATCCCAACCGTGGCATGGACGAGGTGCGCGAGATCAGGCGGCTCAAGGCCGCCGGACGGATTCACGCAGTCAGCTTCTTTCCCTGCGGTAACAACCCGCAGGTGCCTATCAACGACAAGAAGGTTTATCCCGTCTACGCCACCTGCGTGGACCTCGACCTGCCGATCTTCGTCAACGTGGGCGTCCCGGGACCGCGCCTGCCCATGGCGCCGCAGCATGTCGAACTGGTGGACGAGGTTTGCTGGTTCTTCCCGGAACTCAAGTTCGTGATGCGTCACGGCGGTGAACCCTGGGAGGACCTGGCCGTGAAGCTCATGCTCAAGTGGCCGAACCTGTACTACTCGACGAGCGCCTTCGCGCCGCGGCATTACCCCAAGGCCATCATCGATTATGCGAACACCCGAGGTGCCGAGCGCATCATGTATGCAGGCTACTGGCCCATGGGGCTGTCGCTCGAGCGCATCTTCCGCGAACTGGCCGACGTGCCGTTCAAGGACTCGGTATGGCCCGCCTTCCTGCACGATAATGCCGCCCGCCTGTTTGGAGTTCACTCATGAGCACAGAAGGAATCGCGACGAACACCGCTGCCCGACAGTACCTGGCGAGGTTCACCCCTGAACAGTTGCTGGCCTGGCGGGTGGCGCCCCTGGAGAATCCCCTGCCGGCGGCCGAGCGTGGGATCGACCTGCCCATGCCCTTTGGCTGGTTCGTGGTCAGCTATTCCGACGAGCTGCAGTGCGGGCAGGTGAAGCCGCTGCGTTACTTCGGCCGCGAGCTGGCACTATGGCGCGGCGAGGATGGCACGCCGCGCATGGTCGATGCCTATTGCCGTCACCTCGGCGCACACATGGGCCATGCCGGTCGCGTGCAGGGCAACGACCTCGAGTGCCCGTTCCACGCCTGGCAGTACAACGGCGCAGGCGAAGTCACCAAGGTGCCCTACGCGAAGATCATCCCGCCCCAGGCGCGCCGCAGCTGCGTGAAGCCCTGGCGCCTGGTCGAGCGCAACCGCTTCATCTGGGCGTGGTACCACCCGCATGGCGAGGAGCCGACCTTCGAGGTGGAGGAGCTGGCCGAAGCCGCATCGTCCGACTGGAGTGACTACGAAAAGCACGAGTGGCTGGTCTGGGGACCGCTGCAGAACATGGCCGAGAACGGCGTGGATGCCGCGCATTTCCGCTACATCCACGGCACGGCGAGCCTGCCGAATTACGACGTGAAGTTCGAGGGCATCCGCCGTGTGGCCTCGGTCGATGCCTCGATGAGCACGCCGCGGGGTGACGTGCCCGGCACCATTTCCTACGGCACCGTCGGCGCCGGGCAAGCCTGGACCCGCTTCACCGGCATCTGCGAGACGCTGATGGTGGCGGGCATCACGCCCGTGGCACCCGACTGCACCCACGTGCGTTTTGCCTTCACCCAGTCGAAGGCCTCGCTCGACGGGCCTTCCGCCGGCGTCGCGCGGGCGATGATCAAGGACATCTGCCGTCAGCTCGACCAGGACAAGGTGGTCTGGGATCGGCAGAAGTACCTGCATGATCCACTGCTGTGCGACGGCGACGGGCCGATCGCCGCCTTTCGAAAATACTACCGGCAGTTCTATGCGGAGCTGCCGCCGGACGACGGCGCCGGCGAAGTGAGTCGCAGCTTCGTGCGCAAGGCGCGCTGAGCCGGGCGCCGGCCAGCCTCAGGCTGCCGGGCGTGCGTTCAGCGCAGGGTCGTTGGGCGCGTTCAACACGCAGCGCACGCCGCCGGGTGTCGAGAACTCGGCGACACAGCGGTTGCAGTTGATGCAGTTGGAGTTCGCGGCAGGATCCTGGCGCAGGCGGTTCACGAAGTCGGGCTGCGACAGCAGCGGCCTGCCCAGTACTACGAAGTCGAAACCCGAGCGCATCGCCTCAGCGATGTTCGTGCCGCTGCGCAGCCCGCCGAGCAGCCCCAGCGGCAGGCCGACGGCCGCGCGCATCTCGAGCGCGTACTTCAGGAAGTACATTTCCTCGAAGGGCGTATCGCGGAAGGCGGTCTTCGCCCCGAGCTTGAGGAGGAATCGGTTCCAGCCGCTTTGCTCGGTCTTGAGCATCGAGGGGACCGGCGAGTTGCCGCGAAACAGGTACATGGGTGAATAGGGCGAAAAACCCCCCGTCATCACCAGCCCATGCAGGCCGGCGCGCTCCAGCGCCTGGGCCGTCATGATGGAGTCGGCGATGTCCACGCCTGCCCGGGTGCCATCGCGCAGGTTCAGTTTGGCGAGTACGGCAATGCGGTCGCCTACTGCCTCCAGTACCCGTTCGGTCACTTCCAGCGGGAAGCGCAGGCGCTTGGCCGCGCTGCCGCCGTAGGCGTCGGTGCGGCGATTGGCCAGCGGGCTCAGGAACTGGCTCAGCAGGTAACCATGACCCATATGAAGTTCGATGGCGTCGAAGCCGGCCTCCGCCGCCAGGCGGGCGGACTCGACGAACTGCGCGGTCACCGCCTGCATGTCCGCCACCGTCATTTCCCTGGTGAACAGGGCACCGACCATGGCGCCATAGAGGTTCAGGGTCTTGGATGGCCCGCCCGGCTTCCTGACGCTGCGCGTCGGGGTGCGGGTCATGGTCCCGCAGTGCCCCAGTTGCAGGGACACCTTGCCGCCTGCGGCGTGGACGGCATCGGTCAGGACCCGGAACCGGGTGACGTTCTCCGGTGCGATCCAGGTCTCCTGCTCGAAGGTGCGGCCATCCGGGTGGACGGCGGTGTAGCCCAGGGTGGTCATGCCCACGCCGCTGTCGGCGAGTTCTGCGTGATGACGGACAAGCGCCGCGGTCGGGCCATTGTTGAGGTTCATGCCCTCGTAGGTGCCGGCCTTGACGAACCGGTTCGGGAGCGTGACCGGCCCCAGCCGCAGCGGGGTGAAGGCCTGCTGCAGCGACATGGTCGGCTCGGGCGGGATCGAGGACATGGGCGCGCTCCCCGGCAGACTGAGAGAATGAGCTGAATTATGACTTGCGAGATCCGGGCTGGACAAGCAAGATGCGTAAAAAAAGGGGCCTAAATCGACGGAACTGATGATTCCAAGCCGCTCCGATGCCATAATCTCGCAAAATACGGGGCTCGTGAGTACGGTTTTGTCAGGCCGTTCGAAGTGGCCCCCGGGCGGGGACTCAAAACAGGGTGCGGGGTAGGTCGATGGCAGTATTGGGTTTGGGATACGTGAGGGTCGGAACCCGTGACCTGGAGGCCTGGCGGCGCTTCGGCGTCGACGTCGTGGGCATGATGCCCGGCACCTCCAGCGATGGCAGCCTGTGGTTGCGTACCGACGACCGGCCGTTCCGCTTTCGGATCGAGCTCGCCGATTCCGAGCGCTTCCTGGCCGCGGGGTGGGAACTGGCCAGCGAGGCCGAGTACCAGGCCTGTCTGGCAGGCCTTCGGACCGCCGGGGTCGCCGTGCGCGAGGCGACGGCCGACGAGGCCCGTTCGCGTTGTGCCAACGGCGTTGCGATGGCGCAGGACCCAGACGGCAATCCGTTCGAGTTGTACTGGGGCAGGGTGCGTGGCTACGACCCCTTCATCTCGCCGCAGGGTGTATCCGGGTTCGTCACCGGTGACCTTGGGGCCGGTCATGTGGTCCTGCCGGCCCTGCAACTGGAGCACACCGCGACCTTCTATCGCGACCTGCTCGGTTTCGGTGACACCGACGAGATGCGCATCGCGATTTCGCCGGATCCGGCCGTGCCGGAACTGCAGCTGCGCTTCCTGCACGCCACCTGCCGTCGTCACCACAGCCTCGCGCTCATCGCGATGCCTGCACCGTCCGGCCTGGTGCACACGATGGTAGAGATGAAGGACGTCGACGACGTGGGCCGCGCGCTCGATCGCTGCGTGGCGGCTGGCTACCACATCTCCTCGTCGCTGGGCCGTCATTCCAACGACGGAATGCTGGGCTTCTACGTGGCCACACCGGGTGGTTTCGACCTGGAGATTGGCTGCATGGGCCTCACCCCCGACTGGAGCACCTGGGTGCCCACCCGCAGCCTGGTGCCCTCGATCTGGGGCCACAAGTGGTCTCCCCCGCCGGCATGAACAAGCGAATGACTGCTGCCGACGTCGTCGGCCAACTCCGCGACGGGATGACCCTGGGCATCGGGGGCTGGGCCACCCGACGCAAGCCCATGGCCCTCGTGCGCGAGATCCTGCGCTCGCCGCTCAAGGACCTGACCGTGGTGTCCTATGGTGGCCCCGACGTTGGCCTGCTGGCCGCAGCCGGCAAGCTTCGCAGGCTGGTCTTCGGCTTCGTCTCGCTGGACGTGCTGCCCATCGACATGCATTTCCGCAATGCCCGTCAGGCCGGTGCCTTCGAGGTCATGGAACTGGACGAGGGCATGGTGCAACTGGGATTGCGGGCGGCCGCCATGCGCGTGCCTTTCCTGCCCACCCCGGTGGGTCTCGGCACCGACATCCTGGTGCGTAACCCGGACCTGAAGCTGGTGAAGTCGCCCTATGCGGATGGCACCACGCTGGTGGCCATGCCCGCGCTCAAGCTCGATGCAGCGCTATTGCACGTGAGTGAGTCGGATGAGCGTGGCAATTGCGTCATCCTGAGCCCCGACCCCTTTTTCGACGAGGCCATGGCCCGCGCGGCAGACCGCGTTTATCTCAGCTGCGAGCAGGTGGTGCCGACGGCGAAGGTCTGTGGTCATGACCGCGCCCGTTACCAGCCCTTCGAGCGCGCCGTGGTCACTGGCGTGGTCGAGGCGCCCTTCGGCGCGCATCCCACCGCCGCGGTGCCCGGTTACGGCATCGACGTGGAGCACCTCAAGGCCTACAACGCGGCGACTTCGCCGGAAGACTGGGCCAGCTATCGCCAGCGTTACGTGGACCTGGCCAGCCACGACGACTATCTCGAGGCGGTGGGTGGTCGCGGCTACCTGGCCAGCATCCCTCCCCCGGTGTACTGATGAGCACTTCACGCTACACGCTTGCTGAACTGTGCATCACCCAGTGTGCCGAGGTCTGGCGCGATGCCGGCGAGGTCCTCGCCACGGGTTTCGGGGTCGTGCCGCGCCTCGGTGCGGGTCTCGCCACCCTGACCTTCAGCCCGGACCTGATGATGACCGATGGCGAGGCCTACCTCCTCGCCGAACCGGTGGCACTCGGTCCGCGCGCGGCGCGCGCCGCCAAGGTCGAGGGTTGGATGCCCTACTCGCGAACCTTCGACCTGCTTTGGCAGGGTCGGCGTCACGCCCTGGTGGGTCCCGTCCAGGTCGATCGCTATGGGCAGATGAACATCAGCCTGGTGGGTGATTATGCGCGGCCCAAGGCCGCCATCCTCGGGGTGCGCGGGCTGGCCGGCAACTCCATCTCGCACCCGAACAGCATGTTCGTGCCGAACCACTCGCCGCGCGTGTTCGTGTCGGGCGAGGTCGACATGGTCTGCAGCGCCGGATACAACCCGGCGCGCTGGCCTGAAGGCAAGGTGCCGGAGTCGCTGGTCATCGGCCGCGTGATCACCAACCTCGGCGTGCTCGACTTCGGCGGCAAGGACCATGCCCCGCGCCTGCTCTCGGTGCACCCTGGCGTCAGCGTGGCCGAGGTGATCGAGGCCACCGGCTTCCCGCTCGAGTGCGCTGCGGAGATCCCCGTCACGCCGGCGCCTACCGACGAGCAGCTTGCGCTGATCCGCGAGCGCCTGGATCCGCAGGACCTGCGGGCCACCGCATTCAAGGGCAACCCGCCGGGCGACAGGACATCCAGCGCATGAGCGACATCCACTACGAGACCGACACACCGGTGCTGTACGAGACTCGCGGCGCGATCGCCTGGCTCACACTGAACCGGCCCGGCTTCGCCAACTCGCAGAACTCGCAGATGACCTACGCCATCGACGAGTGCCTGCAGCGTGCAGTGAATGACGATGCCGTGAAGGTGATCGTGCTGCGCGGCGCGGGCAAGCATTTTTCCGGCGGCCACGACATCGGCACCCCCGGGCGTGACGTGGCGAAGAGCTGGCCGGATCGGCGGACGCTCTGGTACGACCACGTCAACAAGCCCGGCGCCGAGCTGGCCTATGTCCGCGAGCAGGAGGTCTACCTCGGCATGTGCCGACGCTGGCGGGAACTGCCGAAGCCCACCATCGCGATGGTCCATGGCGCCTGCATCGCCGGCGGGCTGATGCTGGCCTGGGTCTGCGACCTCATCGTGGCTGCCGACGATGCCTACTTCGCCGATCCAGTCGTGCGCATGGGCATTCCCGGTGTCGAGTACTTCGCCCATCCCTACGAGCTGAATCCGCGCATCGCCAAGGAATTCCTGTTCACCGGCGAGCGCATGGGTGCCGAGCGTGCGTTCCAGATGGGGATGGTGAATCGCGTCGTGCCTCGCGCGGAACTGGAGTCCAGCACTACGGCGCTGGCCGAGCGCATCGCCGAGATGCCGCGCCTGGGGCTGGCGCTGACCAAGCAGGCCATCAATCACGTCGAGGACCTGCAGGGCAAGCGCGCCGCGATGGATGCCGTCTTCCACATGCATCACTTCGCGCACGCCCAGGGACAGCTCACCGTCGGCAACAACCTCGGCGGCATGGACGCCAAGTCCATGGCGGCCGCCAACAAGGCCGGCGAGACCGAGCCGAAAGGCGAGGGCTGAGCGTGTCCGCCGCCCTGCATACGCCGCTGGTCGACTTGCTCGGCTGCCGGTATCCCATCGTGCAGACCGCCATGGGCTGGGTGGCGCGCCCCGAACTGGTGGCTGCGTCCTGCAACGCCGGTGCCTTCGGCTTCCTGGCCGCGGCCTCGCTGCGTGCCGAGGAGGTTGGCCCGGCCATCGACCGGGTGCGGGAGCTGACGGACCAGCCCTTCGGGGTCAACTTCCACATGTTCCAGCCGGGCGCGGCAAAGATCGTCGATACGGTCATCGCGGCGGGAGTACGCGCCGTCAGTTTCGGCCGTGGTCCCGACAAGGCGATGGTCCGGCGATTCCGCGATGCCGGCATCGTCTGCATGCCCACCGTGGGCGCGGTGCGTCACGCCCAGAAGATGGTGTCCATCGGCGTGGATGCCATCACCATCCAGGGCGGCGAAGGCGGCGGGCATACCGGATTCGTGCCGACCACGCTCCTGCTGCCGCAGGTGCTCGATGCCGTGAAGGTGCCGGTGGTGGCGGCCGGTGGATTTTTCGATGGCCGTGGCCTGGTCGCTGCCCTGGCCTACGGGGCCGCTGGCGTGGCCATGGGCACGCGTTTCCTGATGACCCGCGACTGTCCCGTGCCGGAACCCACCAAGACCCGCTACACGGCTGCCGGACTCGATGACATCGTCCTCACCACCCGCCTCGACGGCCTGCAGCATCGCCTGATCCGCAACGAGGTCCTGGCCGGCTTCGAGCATGCCGGTCCGCTCGGGCTGCTGGTGGGTGCGCTGCGCAACGCGCTCCGCCTGAAGCGCCTGACCGGGGCGAAGCTGGGTGAACTGGTCGAGGCCGCGCGCGGCATGCAGCGCGAGGGCGGCTTGTCCTTCGGCCAGGCCCTGATGGCGGCCAATTCACCGGTGCTGATCGAGCGCTCCATGATCCAGGGTCGTCCTTCCGAGGGCGTGATGTCGACTGGACAGGTGGCCGGCATCCTCGATGACCTGCCCAGCTGCGAGGAACTGGTCGCGCGCATCGTCAGCGAAGCCGAAGGCCGCCTGCGCGAACTGTGTGGAGGATGAACCCATGCCGATAAGAGTCGACGTGCGTGACCGGGTGGCGGAGATCGTGCTGGCCCATCCGCCGGTGAATGCCCTCGATGGCGCCACCTGGCTGGAGCTGGCCAGCGTCATCGAGCGCACCGGCCGTGACGAGTCCATCCGCTGCGTGATGATTCACGGCGAGGCCAAGGGCTTCTGTGCCGGTGTCGACATCAAGGAGCTGCAGGCCCATCCGGAGCGCATCGTCGACGTCAACCGCGGTAACTACCTCAGCTTCAAGGCCGTGCGCGCCTGCGAGGTCCCGGTGGTGGTCGCCGCACATGGCTTCATCATTGGTGGTGGCATCGGCCTGTGTGGCGCCAGCGACGTCATCATCGCCGCGGACGATGCCTTCTTTTCGCTGCCCGAGATCGACCGCGGCGCCATGGGCGGCGCCTCGCACCTGGCGCGCATGCTGCCGTTGCACAAGGTGCGCTCGCTGTTCTTCACCGGCGGCCGCTGTTCGGCCGAGGAAGCCTATCGGCTGGGCGCGATAGAGAAGGTGGTGCCGCGTGCCGACCTGTTGGCCGAGGCCCGCGCCTTTTGCGACGTGATTGCCGCCAAGAGTCGTCGCGCGCTCGTGCTGGCCAAGGAATCGCTGAACGGCATCGAGCCCCACGACGTGGACCGTTCCTACCGCTTCGAGCAAGGCTTCACGCTCGAGATGTATATGAGCCCCGATTCCCAGAAGTCCCGCGACGCCTTCGTCGAGGGCAAGGAAAACGCGAGGTTCTGAACGGTGGCCATCGACCTGAAGTACACCGCGCGCCAGCAGGCCCTCAGGTCCGAGGTGCGCGGATGGCTCGCGGCCAACGTGCCGACCAAGCCGCTGCCCTCCTTCGACACCGAGGCAGGCTTCGAGGCGCATCGCCAGTGGGAGGCCACCCTGAATGCCGGGCGCTGGAGCATGGTCACCTGGCCCACGGAGTACGGTGGCCGAGGCCTCGACCTGATCGAGTGGCTGATCTTCGAGGAGGAGTATTACCGCGCCGACGCCCCGTTCAGGGTCAACCAGAACGGCGTGTTCCTGTTCGGGCCCACACTCATGGAGTACGGCACACCGGAACAGAAGGCGCGCTTTCTGCCAAGGCTCGCCTCGGGTGAGGACATCTGGGCCCAGGTCTGGTCCGAACCGCAGGCCGGCTCCGACCTCGCGGCCCTGCGCACCACGGCCATCCGCGACGGCGACGAGTACGTGCTGAACGGCCACAAGATCTGGTCCACGCGAGCGGTGTATGCCGACTGGGGTTTCGGGCTGTTCCGTACCGATCCGACCTCCGAGCGCCATCGTGGCCTCTCCTATCTGGCGGTGCCTCTGCGCACCCCCGGGATCAGGGTGCGCGGTATCGCCCAGTTGGATGGCAAGTCCGGCTTCGCCGAGATCTTCTTCGAGGATGCGCGGGTACCCGCCAATAACCTCATCGGTGCCGAGGGACAGGGCTGGTCCATTGCCATGGCTACGGCCGGCTTCGAGCGCGGCCTGATGCTGCGCAGTCCCGCTCGCTTTCAGCGCACCGCCCAGCGATTGGTCGAGCTGTATCGGTTGCACGCGGCGGACTGTGATCCAGGTACCGAGGCGGCCGTCACCCAGTGCTGGATGGACGCGGAAAGTTATGCGCTGGCCACCTACATGACCGCCTCGCGGCTGATCGCCGGCGGATCGATCGGCGCCGAGGCCAGCCTGAACAAGGTGTTCTGGTCGGAACTCGACCTGGCCATGCACCGCGCGGCACTCGCCATCCTTGGCGCCCGCGCGGAGTTGCGTGAGGCCCCGGGCGTCGAGTCGGGCGCCGTCGACGATGCCTGCCGCTGGATGGACGGCTTCCTGTTCTCGCTGGCCGGGCCCATCTACGCCGGCGCCAACGAGATCCAGCGCAACATCATTGCCGAGCGCGTGCTCGGCCTGCCGAAGGGCTGAGCCGATGGACTTCACCTTCGAGGAAGAACAGCGCCTCGCGGCCCAGTCCCTCAGGGCACTGCTGGACGATCACTGCACCGGCGCCGACTTGAGGCGCGCGGCCGAGGCCTTGGACTTCGAGTCGTATCGTGCTGCCTGCGCTACGCGAGCCGGCAAGCTGGCCGAGCTGGGGCTTGCCGGCATGCTGATCCCGGACTCCCAGGGCGGCCTGGGCCTCGGGCCGGCCGACTTCGTCCTGCTTGCCGAGGAGGCGGGTTGGGCCGCGCTGCCGGAGCCCCTGGTCGAGTCCGAGGGCGTAGCCAACGTGCTGCTCGCAGAACTCACCAGGCACGACGCTGCCGCTGGCGAGGTGCTGGGCGAGGTGCTCGCCGGCAGCGCCCTGGTGCTCTGTGCGCCGCCGGGTGTCGATGTGGTGTCTTCGATCGGCCTGGCCGATTACCTCCTGACTGGTGCCCACGACGGTGAGCTCGCGGTTTATCGCACCAGTGAACTGGCCATTGAGTCCGCAACGAGCGTCGATCCCCTGCGCCGCCTGGGCAGGATCAGGCAGCTTCCCGGCCGGCCCCTCGCGTCGTTGGGTGGCGAGGCCGCCCGCCTGGCGTGGCAGGCAGCGGAGGCACGCAGCGCGGTCTTCACCGCTGCCCAGTTGCTCGGACTCGCCGCGCGCATGACTGCGCTGGCCGTGGCCTATGCCCTCGAGCGTAAGCAGTTCGGTCGTGTCATTGCCGCGAACCAGGCCGTGAAGCACCAGCTGGCCGACGTGCAGATCCGCACCGAGTTTGCCCGACCGGTCGTCTACGCTGCGAGCGCAGCACCGGGCGGGGTGAGGGCCGCCCATGCCCTGATCGCCGCGGGCGACGCTGCGCAGCTCGCTGCACAAACCGCCATCCAGGTGCATGGGGCGATGGGCTATTCCTGGGAGGTCGACCTGCAGTTCTATGCCAAGCGCGCCTGGGCACTGACCGGCCTGCAGGGCGGGCGGACTGTCCAGTTCCGGCGGGTGCATACCGCGTTACGCGACGGCGCCCTGCCCATCGGACCCGATCGCCTGTTCGACCAGGTATCCCTGCAGGGAGCACAACCATGACCGAGGCCTACCTGATCGACGCTGTCCGCACCCCGGTCGGGCGCAAGAAGGGCAGCTTGGCCGCCATGCATCCGGCTGATCTCGGCGGCCACTCGCTGGCGGCGCTGATGCGGCGCACGGGAATCGATCCGGGTGCCGTGGAAGACGTCATCTTCGGCTGCGTCGACACCATCGGACCGCAGGCTGGCGACATCGCGCGCACCTGCTGGCTGGTGGCGGGGCTTCCCGAGCACGTGCCCGGCACCACCGTCGACCGTCAGTGTGGGTCGTCGCAGCAGGCCCTGCACTTCGCGGCCCAGGCCGTGATGAGCGGTACCCAGGATCTCGTGGTGGCCGGCGGCGTGCAGCAGATGAACCTCATCCCCATTTCGCAGGCCATGATCGCCGGCCAGGCGTTGGGATTCAGGGATCCCTTCCGTGACTCGCCGGGTTGGCTGGCTCGCTACGGCGACCAGGAGGTCTCGCAGTTCCGCAGCGCCGAGATGATCGCGGAGCGCTGGAACCTGTCGCGGGTCGACATGGAGCGCTTTGCCCTGGCCAGCAACGAGCGCGCCATCGCAGCGATTGATGCAGGACGGTTCGATGCCGAGATCGAGCCGGTGGATGCTTTCGCCCGTGACGAGACGCCGAGGCGCGGGACTTCACTGGAGAAGATGGCGACGCTCGAGCCCCTGATGCCTGGTGGGAGGGTGACCGCGGCCGTGGCGAGCCAGATCTCCGACTGTTCGGCGGCGATCCTGGTGGCGTCCGAGGCCGCCGTGCGCACCCATGGCCTCACGCCGCGGGCCCGCATCGCCCACCTCAGCGTGCGTGCCGATGACCCGGTATGGATGCTCACCGCGCCGATTCCCGCCACGCGTCACGCGCTGGCTAAAACCGGCCTGCGGCTCGAGGACATCGACCTGTTCGAGATCAACGAGGCCTTTGCCTCGGTGGTGCTCGCCTGGCAGCAGGAGCTGGGCGTCGACCCTGCGCGGGTCAACGTGAATGGCGGGGCCATCGCGCTCGGTCATCCGCTGGGCGCGACGGGCGCGAGGCTGATGACCTCTTTGCTGGGAGAGCTGGAGCGGCGTGGTGGCCGTTATGGCCTGCTGACCATGTGCGAAGGCGGCGGCCAGGCCAACGTCACGATCATCGAGAACTTGCGGGCCGGGAAGCCGGCACGGCTGGAGAAAGCATGAGCGGAATCTGCAACGGCAGGGTGGTCATTGTGACGGGCGCTGGCCGGGGCCTCGGACGCGAATACGCACTGGCCTTCGCTCGCGAGGGTGCCAGCGTGGTGGTGAACGACCTGGGC
>JAURMS010000095.1 GCA_030830595.1 Gammaproteobacteria bacterium
AGTGCGCCGACCACCACGTCGCCGCGCGCGACCTTGGCCATGCGCCCACTGGCGAGCTCAAGGGTGTTGTAGCTGCCCTTGCTGGTGAGGATCTCTACCGCCACCACGATTCCTTCCTCGCAGGGAATCTCGCTGGCGACCCGCAGTTCCCGGGCCAGTCCACAGGCCTGGGCAACGGAGGCAATCTTGTCGACGACGATGGTCTTCATTGTTCTTCACCCGCCGCGGCCCGCGACCAGAACATGGCAGGCAGGGCCACCATCCTGGAAAATCCCAGGGCATCGGCCGGCGACCACTCGCCCGCTGCCTCTCCATAGACGCCCCGCGATGCCTTCATGAGCGAATGAGGGGAGTCGAGGCCCTCGATGAACAGGCTGCCCGGTCGCAGCAGGCAGTGGACGGCGCCGGTCACGCGCGCCTGCGAGGAGGTCAGGAGTGCCTCGATGTCGCGGCAGACCGGGTCGAGGTGCTGGCCTTCATGGACGTAGTCGCCGTAGGGCGCTGCCAGCGAGTCCTTGATCCGCTGCTGGCGGGCGGAGAGGGTCAGCTTTTCCAGTTCCCGGTGGGCGGTCAGCAGTATTTCCGCGGCGGGCGCCTCGAACGCCACCCGGCCCTTGGTGCCGATGATGGTATCACCAAGGTGGATGCCCCGGCCGATGGCATAGGGCGCCGCCAGCGACTCCAGTTCGGTGATGAGTCTGACCGGGTCCATCCTCTTCCCATCAAGCATGGCCGGCCGGCCCTTCTCGAATCCGATGACCAGCTTGAGCGGTGGGCGCGGCGTGTCGAAGGCGCCGCTGGAGAGCACCCACGCTGATTCCGGCAGGCTACCGCCTGAGGTGAGCGTCTCCTGGCCGCCGATGGTGACGCCCCAGAGGCCCCGGTTCACCGAGTAGGCCGCGCCATAGGGTGGAATGGGCAGGCCGCGTTCCTCGAGGAATTTCAGTTGCTCGGCGCGCTTGAACGACTGATCGCGCACCGGCGCGAGCTGCTCAAGCCCCGGAGCCAGGGTGCGCAGTGCCACCTCGAAGCGCACCTGATCGTTACCAGCCGCAGTGCAGCCGTGGGCGATCGTGGGCGCCTTCAGGCGCACGGCCTCGCGGGCCAGGATCTGGGCCTGCACGGAACGCTCCGCACCCACGCACAGCGGATACAACTGGCCCCGCCTGACGTTGCCCATGATCAGGTACTGGAGCACCTGCTCAAAGTAGTCTGCGCGCGCATCCACCAGGTGGTGCTCGACGGCCCCGAGTGCGCGGGCGCGTTCGCCGAGGATCCTGGCGTCCGTGGCGTCGAGTCCGCCGGTATCCACGGTCAGGGTGATGACCGGTCGTCCGTACTTTTCGGCGAGCCAGGGGACCAGGAAGGACGTATCGAGGCCACCGGAAAACGCTAGCAGGATGGGAGCGCCGGCTCCCGTCTGGGTGTGGGTCATGGGGTTTCTCAAGCTGGGAAGACTTCGCGCAGGCGTGCCATCAGGCGCCGCTGTGCGGGTGCGCCATCGGTGGCGATGAAGACGGTGTCGTCACCCGACAGGGTGCCTGCCACTTCGGGCCAGGCGGCCCGGTCGATGGCCAGCGCCACGCCCTGCGCGGAGCCCGTGGCAGTACGGATGATCGTGAGGCAGGCACCGGCGCGGCGGATGTCGCGAACGAAGGCAGCCACCATGGTGAAGCCGCTGGCCGGTTCCTCGGGCGTGGCCGCCAGCAGGTAACGGTCACCGACCTTGGCGACGCTCATCTCCCTCAGGTCGCGGCTGATGCTCGACTGCGTTGCACGGTGTCCGGCCCGCGCCAGCAGGCGCACGAGATCCTCCTGCCGACTGACGGGGGTCTCGGCAATGATCCGGCGTAAGGCTGCCCGGCGGGCGGCCGTCAGGGTGTTTTCGCTGGTGCTGGCCACGGCTGATACTGCATAAAGATGCGCGGATTATGCATAAATATGCAGACGGGTCAAGCAGGCTCAGCGGTCGATGACGAATTCGATGTCGGCGGCTGCTTCCTTGCCGGCCTCGGCGGAGATCATCCAGCGGTCCCCGATGGTGTAGCGCAACTTCAGCGTGTTGATCGAATCCGTCAGCGAGATCCCGTAGCTCACGTAAAGGCGCGGCGAGAGGAACTTGCCGAGCACCAGCGATGTGTCGCGGTCGGCGTTCTCCTGCAGCGTGACCTCATCGAGCCCGACGTAGCGACCGATCTGGCCGGCGAGCAAGGCGCCTCCCTGGGTGGCCACGTCCGCAGAGGAGGCCGTCAAGGCCTGACGGGAGCCTGGCCCAAGCTGGTCGAGCGAGCGACCCACCAGCAGCATGGAGGCGATCTGCGTCTGTGGCATCGACGGATCCGAGAACAGCGTCAGTTGCGGCTTACGCAGCGGGCCGCGGACCAGCACACCCACCTCGTATCCGGGCAAGCGCCGCACTGCACGCAGGTCGAGGCCCGGATCGTCGACAGGTCCCCCGGCAAACAGCAGTCGGCCCCGGGTAATGGAGAGTTCCCTGCCATAGGCCCTGAAAGTGCCGCCGCGGATCTCCAGTTCGCCCGTGCCGGTGGTGTTGCCGTCGGGCTGGCTGGTCAACAGCACGCTGCCGCCAAGCTGCCCATTGAGTCCGAGCGCCTCCAGGCGCACATCGTCGCCCAGCTTGAGGCGCAGGCGGGCGCTGAGCTGCAGGCCTGCCTGCGCCTCATCGCGAGTCTCGCCGAGCAGGCGGACGTCTGGTGAACTCAACACGGCGCCGACCAGTTGCCGCGGCTGCAGCCTGGCCCATGGTACGGTGACCTCGCCGGTCACCGAGACCTTGCTGCCGTTGACCTCCAGCACCAGGTTAGGTGAGGCGTCTACCCGGGTTTCCGGCACATCCACCAGCCTGAGTCTCTGGCCCTGGAAGCGCAGCTGTCCCAGCAGCTTGCGGCGTTCCCACTGCAGCTGGCCGGTGGTGCTGAAGCTGCCTTCGCCCGCTCGACCATTGGCAGTCAAGGCAAGGCCGGTACCGGACAGTCCCAGGCCGAGGTTCACGTCCCGCAGCCGGAGGTTGCTCGGGTAGTAATCGGCTTCGACTGCGCTGAGGGCAATCTCGCCGTTCACCAGGGGAGACGCAGGGGTGCCCGAGAATTCCAGGTCCAGCCGGGCAGTTCCGCTGGCGCGATCGATCTCGGGGATGAACAGCGGGACCAGCCCGAGTTGCGCAGTGCCCCCGCGAAGCGAACCGCTCAGGGGAGCGTCCATGATCTTCTCGTCGGGCCGGCGCTCAAGGCTGAAGACGCCATCCAGGCTCAGCGCATCGGTTTCGCGGGTCGAGAGCGTTGCCCGATGGAAACGCTGGCCAGTTTCCCAGCCGAGGCGGGTGACACCCAGGCCGATCCCCTCGGCGCGGCCACTGGGCGCGACATAGGTCAGGCGGCCATCACGTACCACTGCCTCGACCCGTGCCAGCCACTCGCCGTCCGCAGGCACCTCGATCTCGAGGTCGAGGCCGAAGACTCCGGCGTAGGCGGGCCTGCCCGGCAAGTCCAGTCGCAAGGACTCGAGCGGGAACTCCCGCGCGCTCGCGCTGAATGCGAGTCCGCGCGCGGGCACCCAGTCGCCCTGCATGCACAGGCGCCGTGGGTCGAAGGTGAAACAGGTCGGCTCCAGCCGGGCACCGCTACCGGTCACGGTCAGGATGGCCGGTGACTCGAGGGCGAAGGGCCTGGCCCGAGGAGAGGTGGTCGACACTGCCGTGGTCACCAGGCGATAAGCCCCCGGGGCGTAGCCTCCTGCGCCGGTCAGGCTCACGGCGGCGTCGCCGCTGCCGAACTGGAACTCGACGTCGTGACGTCCGACCAGACCATCCAGCGCGAGCCGCGCAACCGGCACGGGCTGTCCGGCCACGACCAGGCCCCCGGCTCGAAGCCGGAGCCAGGAGAACGCCGCGTTGGTGAAGTCCAGCGAGGCGTCGATGGAGAAGATTCCCGCACGCTGTTCGTCCCAACGCAGGTCACGCCCCCTCAACGACAGGGTCATGGCCCTCGGATGATGCAGAGCGGCAAGCCGGCCCTGCAGGTCGAGGCTGCCGGTGAGGCTGCCGCCGAGGCGGGTGCTGAAGCCGGCCAGGTCGGGTATCACGGCGGTGAGGCGCAACTCGTCTTCCTCGCGCAGGCTGCCCTCCAGGCCGATCCGCGCGGGCCCGACCGTCAGCTTGAAGCGCTGCAGATCGATACCCTCTGCACCGTTCAGGGCCCAGCCCTCGCCGGTGACCGGTTGCGTGCCGAGCGTGCCACCGAGTCGGGCGACGTGCGCTGCCCACAGCGCCTGCCCAGGCCCCTGGAGGCCAGACCAGGCGATGTCCGCATCCAGCCGGCTGGGCAGCGTGTCGAATTGGCGGCTGAGGTCGATGCCTCGCAGCTTGCCCTCCACCCGCCACGGTCGTGAGGCGTCGAAGCCTAGGTAGCCGCTGAGTTCGGCGCGGCCCGCGCGACTCGTCGCCTTGCCCTCGATCAGGGTCAGGCCCTGGGCGTCGACGAGTCCCTCCGCCAGCACCGAGACGGCAGGCATACCCTGTCCCGAATAGCTGGTTTCCAGCCGCCAACCCATCGGCATGCGACCCCTCAACTCGAGCGTGCCTGACTCGCTCCTGTGTGCCGCATTCACCAGCGGCCAGCCCACGCCTGACCAGCTCAGGGTGACGGTGGCCGGCTGGTCGTTGTCATGCGGCAGTCGTCCGTTGAGGTCCAGTGACGCACCGCTTGACGGGTGGGCGAGTCGGGC
>JAURMS010000096.1 GCA_030830595.1 Gammaproteobacteria bacterium
AAGCGGTATTCTAAGGAGCCGTCCCCCCGTTTGCCAAGCCCACTCGGTGGTCGGGCGGGCGCCTCTCCGTCACGCTTATATAATGTGCATATGAATGCCCCTGCCCCGGACCGGGTCCTGGACCCCATGGATCGCCTGCTAGACACCCTCGATCGCGGCCTGAGGACGTTGTTTGCCCATCCCCGGGCCCGGCGGCCGAACCCGGCAGGGGCCCAGGGCACAGACGACCTGGCCGAGGCGGACAAGGCTCGCGTCGTTGGGCTGATCCGGGTCGACCATGCAGGGGAAATCGCCGCGCAGGGCCTCTATCACGGCCAGGCCCTGACCGCGCGTACCCCGGTGCTCGCCGACGCCATGCGCCGCGCCGCAGAAGAGGAAGGCGATCACCTGGCCTGGTGCCGCGAGCGTCTGGAGGAACTTGGAGGTCGGCCATCGCGTCTGGACCCGGCCTGGTACCTCGGGTCGCTCGCCATCGGCGCCGCGGCGGGTCTCGCCGGCGATCGGTGGAGCCTCGGTTTCATGGCCGAGACGGAAAGACAGGTGGAGAACCACCTCGAGGGCCACCTTCACCGGCTACCGCCAGGCGACCGGCGCAGCCGGGCCATCCTCGAACAGATGAAGGCCGACGAGACGGAGCATGCGGTGCACGCCCGGGCCCTTGGGGGGCGGCCCCTGCCCGAGCTGGCAAGCCGGGCCATGCGGGCGGTGGCCGGGGTCATGACCCGCGTTGCAGAGCGCGTTTAGCGCCCAACAGGCGGCGTGATGTCCCGAAGTGCCGCCGTCATGGTTTAATAGGCGGCAGGGGATCATAGAAGATCGACGAGGGGCGACTCGTGGAAGAAAACATCAGGCCGCTGACGGACTTGCCTGCCATCAACCGTTTCCTGAGCTACTGCAGGATCCGGGCCGTGCCCTCCAAGACCGTGCTGATCCATGCAGGCGATCTGCCCGACGTCCTGTACTACATCGTGCGTGGGTCGGTCGAGGTCATGATCGAAGACGAGGAAGGCAACGAAATGGTGCTGGCCTACCTCAACAAGGGGCAGTTTTTTGGGGAAATGGGCCTGTTCACCGAAAACCAGCAGCGCAGCGCCTGGGTCCGAACCCGGACCCAGTGCGAACTGGCCGAGATGACCTATCCCAGGTTCCGGCAGATTTCCGCCGAAAGCCCGGGCCTGGTATTCGAGCTGGCGACCCAGCTGGCCAGTCGCCTGGATCGGACCAACCGCAAGGTCGGCGACCTGGCCTTCGTTGACGTCACGGGCCGGGTGGCTCACGCCATCATGGACCTGTGCGGCGAGCCTGACGCCATGACCCATCCGGATGGCATGCAGATCAAGGTCAGCCGGCAGGAACTCTCCAGGCTGGTCGGGTGCTCGCGCGAGATGGCCGGCAGGGTGCTCAAGGCACTCGAGGAGCAGGGCCTGCTGACCGCCCACGGCAAGACCATCGTGGTATTCGGCGCGCGCCCCAAGCAGCGGGCGAAACTCGCCGCCGCCGCCAAGGGCGAGGCCTAACTCCGGGAGTTCTCGCGGCCCTCGCCGATCAGCCGACGCAGGTCGGCGATCGTGGCGGCATAGTCCCCCGAACCGAAGATCGCGCTGCCGGCGACGAAGGTGTCGGCTCCGGCAGCAGCAATGGCCGCCACGTTCTCAGGCTTGACGCCCCCGTCGATCTCGAGCCGCACCTGCCGACCGCTCGCATCGATCCTGCGCCTGACCTCGGCCAGCTTGTCCAGAGCCGAGGGAATGAAACGCTGCCCCCCGAATCCCGGATTGACCGACATCAGGAGCACCAGGTCCAGCGTATCCAGCGTATGGTCCAGCCAGGTCAGCGGCGTGGCCGGGTTGAACACCAACCCCGGCTGGCAACCATGGTCACGGATCAGGTCGATGGTCCGGGCGACGTGATCGGTGGCTTCCGGATGAAAGGAAATCAGCGTCGCCCCGGCGCGGGCGAAATCCGGCACCAGGCGATCCACAGGCCGAACCATCAGGTGAACGTCGATGGGCGCGGTGACCCCATGTCGGCGCAGGGCCTCGCAGACCAGCGGCCCGACGGTCAGGTTGGGGACGTAATGGTTGTCCATGACATCGAAGTGGATCCAGTCAGCCCCGCTGCGGATCACCGCGTCGACCTCCTCCCCCAACCTGGCGAAATCGGCAGACAGGATCGAGGGCGCAATAACGGCTGGTAACATGACAAAGCTCCAGAAACGGCGACGTCACTGTACCCGACGGCCGGGCCTCAGCGCATGCCCCGGGCCACCCGCACCCGTTCGTAGGCCTGGGCAATCGCCTGGGTCCGCTGTTTGGCGACCTCCAGCATCGATTCCGGCAGGCCGCGAGCCACCAGCTTGTCGGGATGGTTCTGGCTCATCTGGCGGCGATAGGCCTGCTTGACCTCGGCATCACTCGCAGCCGGTGACACCTCCAGCGCCTCGTAGGCGGCCTGCAGGTCATCTTGCCGCCCGGAAGGTCGCTGCTCGCCGCCGGCCCGACGCTCGCCATAGCCCTGCAACCGAAGCAGGGTCTCGAGCCTCGCGAACTCGAGTGGCGAGACACCGAGCTGGTCGGCAATCGCCAGCAGCAGGGCTCGGGTGCGGCCACGCAGCGAGTGGCCGAGGAGCGCACCGCGCAGCTGCACTTCCACGAAGGCCCGGAGCAGGTCGCGCCGCCCGTCACAGGTGTGCCTCAGTTCGGCAAGCGCCCGCCTGAGGGGATAGCCCGGCTGCTTGCCGACCCGAAAGCAGTCGATGGCGTAGCGCATGGCCTGCCGATCGAGGCCGAATTGCCGAAAGATCTCCTTGGCAGCAGCGATATTCTGTTCGGTGATCCGGCCCCGGGACCGGGCGACGTGCCCCATCACCTCGAAGGTGCTGCGGAAAAACACCTGCTGGATGGCAACCGGGTCCGGCGCCTGCTCGGCCAGCTTGCGCCGTGCACGGCCGGCCGCACGGCGCTCGTCGACACCGTGGCCGATGACGAACCCCACCGCGGCGCCCACGGCGCCAAGCC
>JAURMS010000097.1 GCA_030830595.1 Gammaproteobacteria bacterium
ACTGGAAGATGTTCGTGGAGAACCTCAATGATGCAATGCACCCCATGGTGGCCCATGAGTCTGCCGCCGGAACCGCCAAGCGGCTGTGGGCAGGGCAGCCCGACGATGCGCCCAAGCCCATGGCCATTGAACAGTTCGTGCCCTTCGTCAACGGTTACGACTTCTTCGACCGCATGGGTGTCAGGATCTACGAAAACGGCCACAGCTACACCGGGGTCAAGTTCTCCATACACTCGAAATATTCGGCGGTAGGTGAATACGAGGCCGCCATGGAGCGTGCCTATGGGGCTGAGCGCGCGCAGGCCATCCTGGCCGAGGCCAGGCACAACACCGTTTACTATCCCAGCCTGACCATCAAGGGCGCGATCCAGGCCATTCGGATTGCCCGCCCCATCGCCGTAAATCGCACCCTGATAGAGAGTTGGACCTTCCGCCTGGCCGGGGCACCCGACAAGCTGCTGCAGCGAACGGTCATGTATTCCCGCCTGATCAATGCACCCACCTCGGTGGTTGGTCATGACGACCATCACTGCTACCAGGCCATCCAGGAGGGCCTCGCCGCCGACGGCAACGAGTGGGTCAGCCTTCATCGCAATCACGTGCCGGCGGAGCGGGTGGGCATCGCCGGCGACTACAACGGTACCAGCGAGGTTTCCATGCGCGGTCAGTTTCGCGCATGGGCCAGGTTCATGACCGACGGCATGGAAGGTCCTGCATGACCGTTTCAACCGAGGCTGCTGCCCGGCTCGAGGCTTTTGTCTACCACGAGGCACGGCTCATCGATGAGAAGCGCTTCGATGAATGGTTTGGGCTGTTTACCGACGACGCCTACTACTGGATGCCCCTGACCCGTGGCCAGCCGGACGGTGACAACCACACCTCACTGCTTTACGAGGACAAGTTGCTGCTTCAGGTGAGGGTCGAGCGGCTAAAGAGTCCACGTTCATTTTCCCAGCACCAGCCCAGTTTCTGCCAACACGTCATGCAGCGCCCGTCGGTGGAGCAGGGGCCTGGCAACGGGGTCGACTGGATCACCCGCACCCCGTTTTTTTACCTCGAAACCCAGCTCGACTCACAGGTACAACTGGCTGGCGTGAGCTGGCTACATCTGGTCGAGGCACAGGGTGGGTTCGCCATACGCCTGAAAAAGATCGAACTCGTGAATTGCGACGCGGCGTTGCCGTCCATCCAGTTGTTTCCATGAGTCCGGTGCTACGCTTCGGGTCAGTAGCGGAGGCGTTTGCCGACGCGGCAGCCCGTTGGCCGGATCACGATTTCCTGCAAGTGCTGCCGGAAACGGCCAGCGCGCTCGGAGTGGAACCTCGTGCCTGGACCTATCGCGAGGTGCAGCAACGGGCTGTCGAACTGCGCGATGCTTACCGGCAGGCAGGTTTGGGGAGTGGCCAGCGCGCAGGGGTGCTCCTGCAGAATCGCCCGGAGTTTCTTTTTCACTGGCTGGCCCTCAACGGGCTCGGTGTGTCGGTGGTGCCGATCAACCCCGACTGGCGCTCAGGTGAACTGGAGTACGTGATCGGCCATGCCGAAATTGACCTGGTGGCCTGCCTGCCGGCTCGGGCGGACGCGCTGCGGGCTGCAGCGGCTGCCATTGGCAGGACGCTTGCGGTAGTCGCGCCGGACGGTGCCGGAATTGGAGCAGTTCAAGCCGCCGTTTCGCAGCGGGAGGCTACAGTCAACGCAGACACCGAATGCGCGCTGCTGTACACCTCCGGCACCACTGGTCGATCCAAGGGCTGTGTCCTGCCGAATGAGTATTTCCTGTGGGCGGGGGAGTGGTACACGCGCGTCGGCGGGCTGTGCGAGATCCGGCCGGGCGAGGAGCGCATGCTCACCCCCCTGCCGTTGACCCACATGAATGCCATGGCCTACTCGGTCATGTGCATGGTCTTCTCCGGTGGATGCCTGATACTGCTGGATCGATTTCATCCTGCGACGTGGTGGCACTCCGTGCGTGAATCCCGAGCCAGCATTGTTCATTACCTGGGCGTCATGCCGGCCATGCTGTTGGGAGCGGGAGCCTCTGCAGCTGATCGTGAGCACCTGGTCCGCTTTGGTTTCGGCGCCGGAGTTAATCCGCGCCATCACGCCGCGTTTGAAGCGCGCTTTGGCTTTCCATTGCTGGAGGCCTGGGCCATGACCGAGACAGGAGCTGGCGCGGTGATCATTGCCAATCGCGAGCCACGCCATGCGGGCACCGCCTGCTTCGGTGCCGCTGAGCCGGCGGTCGATTGCCGGGTGGTTGACGATGCTGGTGAGGACGTGGCCGACGGTCAGCCGGGCGAGCTTTGGTGCAGGCATGCTGGCGAGCGGCCCGGCTTTGGTTTTTTCCGTGAATACCTCAAGGATGCCTCGGCCACCCGTGAAGCCTGGGCACAGGGCTGGTTCCATACCGGCGACCTGGTGATGCGCGATGCCTCGGGCCAATTCCATTTTATCGACCGCAAGAAAAACGTCATTCGCCGCAGCGGTGAGAATATTTCTGCCGTCGAGGTGGAGAGCGTGCTGGCCCAGCATCCGGCGGTACGTGCGGTCGGCGTGACCGCAGTGCCCGATCCGGTAAGGGGCGACGAGGTCATGGCCTGCATCGTGCCGGCGCCGGGCGTCGAGATTGACGAGGACCTGGCGGTCGAACTCGCGGAGTTCTGCCGTGAACGCCTCGCGTACTTCAAGGCGCCCGGTTACCTCGCGTTCTGCGCTGAACTGCCCTTGACGCCGACCGAGAAGCTGCAGAGGCCAGGCCTCAAGTCGCTGGCCATCGAGAGGCTCGAGGCCGGGTCGTGCAGCGACCTCAGGTCCCTGAAGCGGCGCATCAAGGCATGAAGTCGAAGTCCCGCGCAGGCTATGAAGGGGTGGCGGTTGCGGTGCCAGTGACCGTCCCCTATGCCCGCCATTCGATTCAGAGCGCGCACTGGTGGCTCGCGCGTGCCCTTGGTCAGTTGCTTCAGGACAGTGGCTTGCGCAAGCAGGACATAGACGGCGCCTGTGTATCGAGCTTCCTGCTGTTCCCGGATACTGCGGTGGGCCTGATGCAGCACCTCGGGCTGACGGTTCGCTGGCTGGATCACATTCCCATGGGTGGCGCCAGTGGCGTCGTCGCCCTGCGGCGGGCGGCGCGAGCAGTGCAGGCTGGTGATGCGGACATCGTGGCCTGCCTCGCTGGCGACACCAACCATGTGGATTCCTTTCGGCAGACGGTGGCGAATTTCAGCCAGTTCGCCCGGGACGCAGTCTATCCCTATGGTTCAGGCGGGCCGAATGCGAGCTTTGCGTTCCTGACCGATCACTACATGCGCGAGTATGGCGCGACGCGCGAGGATTTCGGCAAGCTGTGCGTGGCACAGCGCCGCAATGCCATGCAGTTTCCGCATGCCTTGCTGCGCAAGCCGCTGACCCTCGAGGATTATCTCGGTGCCCGTCCGGTGGCCGAGCCGCTGCACCTGTTCGATTGCGTCATGCCCTGCG
>JAURMS010000098.1 GCA_030830595.1 Gammaproteobacteria bacterium
CCGGCCTCGGACTGACAGCCGACCATGCCACCGAGCGTGCGGATCATCCGGAGGATGTCCGCCACGCTGCGATGATTGAACACGTGGACCTCAATGCCGAGCCTGACCAGCTCGGCAGCAATGTCGGCCTGAAGGTCTGAAAAGCCCAGAACGAGGTCAGGTCGAAGCGCCAGGATACGGTCGATCTTGGCGCTGGTGAAAGCCGACACCCGGGGCTTTTCGCGCCGCGCCCGCGGCGGACGCACGGTGAAACCGGAGATCCCCACGATCCGCCAGTCCTGTCCCAGAAGGTACAGGGTCTCGGTGGTTTCCTCGGTCAGGCAGACGATGCGCGAGGGATAACCGTCGCTGGCGGGGTGGTCGCTCATGGCCTCGGACTCTAGCCGGCTCTCCGTCCGGCGTAAACTTGGCCCATGGACCTCGAGTTGCATCCCCTCGCCCGCCTGGAACGCTGGCTGTTCGAGTCGCCGCCCGGACCGGCCAGCCAGCCGTTGGCAGGCCTGGTGACTGCGCTGCGCTTTCCCTACGCCCTGCTTCGCGACCTGTGGCGCGGCGAACTGAACCTGCGGGCCATGGGGCTGGTTTACACCACCTTGCTCTCCATCGTCCCGCTGCTGGCGCTCGCCTTTGCGGTCCTCAAGGCCTTCGGTTTGCACCGCGAACTGCAGCCATTGCTTAAGGACGCGCTGGCGCCCGCCGGTCCTGGCGCCGAGGCCACCTCCAGCCAGGTCATCGCCTTCGTCGACAACGTCCACAGCGGCGTGCTGGGTGGAATCGGACTGGCCCTCTTGGTCTACACCGCCATCACGGCAGTCCAGAAGGTTGAGGCCAGCTTCAACTTCGCCTGGCATGTCACCGAGAGCCGCAGCCTGCTGCGGCGCATCGGCGAGTACCTGGCGATGCTGACCTTCGGCCCGGTCTTCCTGGCGGTAGTGATGGCCTTGTTCGCTGCCGCGGCGGACACCCGCCTCGCGCACTGGCTGGGGGGACACGCCCCCTTCGACCTGCTGTTGTCGGGAGCCGGCGCGCTCGCGCCCTACCTGCTGGTGATCGTTGTGTTCTCGGCGCTGTATTACTGGGTACCCAATACCCGGGTCCGGCCGCTGGCCGCCCTGGCAGGCGGCGCCGCCGGAGGCCTGCTCTGGTCTGGCGCCGGACTGCTGTTCGCCGAACTGCTGTTCGCCTCCGCCCGCATGGTGGCGATCTATGCGGGCTTTGCCCTGTTCCTGGTGACCCTGGTATGGATCTACGTCAGCTGGGTCACCCTGCTGGTCGGCGCCCAGCTGTCTTTCTATGTCCAGAACCCGCGCTACCTGCGTGTGGGTCGCGCGCCCCTGAGCCTGACCACCCAGTTGCGGGAACGACTGGCCTTGTCGGTGATGGTGCTGGTAGGCCGCGCCTTCCGCGATGGAAGGCCCGGCTGGAGTGAACGGGCCCTCGCCGATCGCCTGGAAATCCCGGGGGCAGCCCTCACCGAGGTGATGGACCCGCTGGAACGGCGGGGACTCCTGATGGCCGGCAAGCAGGGGCAGGTACTGCCGGGTCGTGCCCTCGACCGCATCTACATCCGGGAGGTGATCGCCGCAGTCCGCGAGGAGGCGGGGAGCGAAACGGCGGTGGTGGCCGAGGCACGGACCGATCCCGTCGCCGACCGGCTAGCCGCAGCCATGGAGGCGGCGCTTGAGGGGCAGTTGGCTGGCCTCAACCTGCGCAGCCTGGTGGAATCCTCCGGCGAGTCCTGAGCCTAGCCGCCGGCAATCGTCATCGGCGCAAGCAGGATGGACGGGGCGCGGATCGACCCGCGGCGGTCGGTGTCGGTACCGATCGCCTGGACACCCCGGAGCATGTCGGCCAGGTTTCCAGCGATGGTCATTTCCTGGACCGCGTGCGCCACCTCGCCCCCTTCCACCCAGAAACCCGCCACCCCGCGCGAATAGTCGCCGGTCACGAGGTTCACGCCCTGGCCCATCATCTCGGTGACCAGGAGCCCCTGGCCCATCCGTCGCAGCAAGTCTTCGAAGGAATGCCCCTCTCCTTCCAGCTCCAGGTTGCGGACCCCACCTGCGTTGGCGGTCGTCTCCAGGCCCAGCTTGCGGGCGGAATACGCGCTCAGCACATAGCGCTCCAGCCTGCCGTGCTGGACCAGCACGCTGTCCGCGGTCGCCACCCCATCGTTGTCGAAGGGCGCGGACCCGGGCTCTCCCCTCAGGAGCGGGTGCTCGGTGAGTCCCAGCCACTCTGGCAGCACCTGCTGACCCATGGCACCGCACAGGAAGGAGCTCTTGCGGTACTGGGCGCCACCGCGCACGGCGGCGACCAGATGGCCGACCAGGCCGCGGGCCTGCTCGGCAGCAAACAGCACCGGGGCCTCGCGAGTGGACAACTGGCGTGCACCCAATCTGGCCAGGACGCGAGTGGCTGCCCGGCGGCCCACGCTCTCCGCATCTTCGAGCCGGGCGGGATCCCGGGCGCTGCTGTACCAATGATCCCGGTGCATGTCGTCGCCCTGGCCGGCCATGACCACGCAGGACAGGCTGTGGGAAGACGAGGGGTAACCCACCAGCAGGCCGTGGCTGTTGCCATAGACGCGACGCCCGACGTGCGTGCCGACCGAACCGCCGTCGGTGTTGGTGATGCGATCGTCAGAGCCCAGCGCCGCCGACTCGACGCGCCTGGCAATCTCGATGGCCTGCTCGGCATCAAGCGCCCAGGGGTGACAGAGACCGAGATCCGGCACCTCTCGGACCATGCGCTCGGCAGGCGCGAGACCCGCATAGTCGTCGCTGGCCGTGAACCGCGCGATGGAAAGGGCCTTGCGAACGGTCTCGCAGACCGCCGCCCGGCCAAGGTCCGCCGTACTGGCCGAGCCCTGCCGACCCTCGACGTAAACCGTGATCCCGATGCCCCGGTCGCGCTGGTACTCCAGTGATTCGACCTCGCCCTTCCTGACCGTGACCGAGAGCCCGCGGGAGACGCTGGCCGCAGCTTCCGCCTGATCGGCACCCCCGCGGCGGGCCTCCTCCAGCGCATGGCTAACCGCCTGCTCGAGCAGGTCCTGGTCCGGTGTACGACTGGCGGTGAGTTGGGGCATCGAGGAATTCTAGCCGAGCGCGCGTGCTAGCATGCCTTCCATGCGACGTCGTCTGCTGCCCGGAGAAACCGAGCCGCCGAGCAAGGGAAGCCTCAAGCGCGGAGCGCTCGAAATCCGCTCGCTGGCCGAGCGCCTCGCCGCACCGGGCGGTGCGCGCTGGGATGCGCCCCTGGAATTACCCGACAACGTCACCGATGCGCTGGCCATGGCGAGACGGCTGCCTGCCGGCTCCGCTCGGGCGAGGCAGGTCGGCTACGTGGCCAAGCTGCTGCGCAAGCTGGACGGCGAGGCGATCCACCGTCGGATGCAGGAACTCGAGGACGAACACCGCCTAGAGGCTCGCAAGCACCAGCGGGGTGCCGCAGACGGGCCGCATGGTAAAATCGAGCCATGAGCGCGCTCGTCGGCGTGGTGATGGGATCGAAGTCTGACTGGGACACCATGCAGGTCTGCGTGGAGCGGCTGGGCGCGCTGGGCATCGACCATGAAACCCGCGTCGTCTCGGCGCACCGTACCCCGGACCTGCTGTTCGACTATGCCGCATCCGCGCGGGGGCGGGGCCTCGAGCTGATCATCGCAGGTGCTGGAGGCGCGGCCCACTTGCCCGGCATGTTGGCGGCCAAGACCTCGCTGCCGATCATCGGGGTGCCGGTGCGTTCCTCGGCGCTCAGCGGCCTCGATTCACTGCTGTCGATCGTCCAGATGCCGGCCGGCATCCCGGTCGCAACGGTGGCCATCGGGCCCGCTGGAGCCGCCAACGCGGCCCTGCTCGCCGCCTCCATCCTCGGGCTGCGCTACCCGGCCATTGCCGAGGCACTCGAGGCCTTCCGCAGCCGACAGACCGCAGACGTGCTCGCGAGCCCAGACCCGCGTCCATGAGCACACTGATCGGGGTGCTGGGGGCCGGTCAGCTGGGCCGCATGCTGGCCCTTGCCGGCCTGCCCATGGGGTTGGGATTCCGCTTCTTCGACAGCAACCCGGAGGCGACGGCGGGCCAGCTGGCCCCCTTGGTGGTCGGTCGCTTCGACGATGCCGATGCGCTCGCCGGCTTCGCGCGCGGCGTCGACGTGGTGACTTACGACTGGGAGAACGTGCCGGTGACCAGCGTGCGCGAAGTCGCCCGGCATGCGCGGGCCCTGCCCTCCGCCCGGGCGCTCGCCGCAGCCCAGGACCGACTCACGGAGAAGCGTCTGTTGGCCCGGGTAGGCATGCGGGTGGCGCCGCACGCGCGGGTCGACTCGCTGGATCAATTACGCGCTGCGGCCGCCGAGGTGGGACTGCCCGGACTCCTCAAGACCCGACGCCTCGGCTACGACGGCAAGGGCCAGGTCGTCATCAGGCGCGAGGCCGAGCTGGAGCCCGCCCTCGCCTCGCTGGGCGGTCGCAACCTGGTCTACGAAGGCATGATCCCCTTCGAGCGAGAGGTCTCGCTGGTGGCGGTACGCAGCCGGCGGGGCGAAACGCGGTTCTATCCACTGACGGAAAACCGCCACCGGGAAGGAATCCTCAGGGAGTCGCGGGCGCCCTGGCAGGCCCCCGGATTGCAGCGCGCTGCTGAGAGACAGGTCGGCCAGCTGCTTGAGCATCTCCGCTACGTCGGCGTACTCTGCGTGGAGTTCTTCGTCCATGACGGACGCCTGGTGGCCAACGAATTCGCGCCCAGGGTGCACAACTCCGGGCATTGGACCATCGAGGGCGCACGCACCAGCCAGTTCGAAAATCACCTGCGGGCAATCCTCGGCTGGCCCCTGGGGGATACCGCTGCGGTCGGCCACGCCCTGATGGTCAACTGCATCGGCAGCATGCCCAGGCCCGACCTGACCCTCACCCTGCCCGGCGTTCACCACCACGACTATCACAAGGCGCCCCGCGAAGGTCGCAAGGTGGGCCACGTGAACTGGGTGGCCGACAGTCCCGTACGGCGCGAGGCCATCGCCCGCAAGCTGGCGGATTACGTCGCATCCTGACGCCCGGCCTGGGTCGGGTATGCTAGCGTCCGGATTGGCGTCCACGACACGGCAGCCATGTACCTCGAACATTTCGGCCTAGACGAACTTCCCTTCCGGCTCAGCCCGGACCCGGCCTTCGTGTACCTGTCCAAGCAGCACGCACGGGCCAAGGCCTACATGGAGTCGACCATCTGGTTCACCGATGGCTTCGTGGTGATCACCGGGGACGTCGGCTCCGGCAAGACAACCCTTATCGAGACCGTCCTGCAGCAACTGGATCAGGACGTGGTGGTGGCCCAGGTCAACCAGACCCAGATCACCCCTACCGAGTTCCTGCAAGCGGTGCTGGTCCAGTTCGGATTTTCCCCCTTCAAGATGCGCAAGGGTGAGTTGCTGGCCACCCTCAACCAGTTCCTGGTCGAACAGTACGCGGCCGGACGCAAGGTGCTGCTCATCGTGGACGAGGCACAGAACCTCTCCAGCCGCGTGCTGGAGGAAATCCGCATGCTGTCCGGGGTGGAAACCACCAAGGAGAAGGTGCTACGCATCATCCTGGCTGGCCAGCCTGAAATGAATGAGCGACTCGACCGGCCGGAGCTGACCCAGCTCGTTCAGCGGGTCCGCCTGCGATTCCACCTGAACGTGCTTCCCGAGGACGAGGTGCGCAGCTACGTCCTGCATCGACTCGAGGTGGCTGGCGCCAAGGCCAGGGAAATCTTCAGCGCAGACGCCTTCCCGCTGATCCATCAGTACAGCGGCGGCGTGCCGCGCCTGATCAACACCCTGTGCGACAGTGCGATGCTGATGGCC
Source organism: Gammaproteobacteria bacterium (assembly GCA_030830595.1). GTDB lineage: Bacteria > Pseudomonadota > Gammaproteobacteria > Steroidobacterales > Steroidobacteraceae > SG8-30. The sequence continues at coordinate 5,851 of JAURMS010000098.1, forward strand.
TATGGCAAGGACCAGCACCAGATCACCGGCCTGGAAGTAGAGGCCGCGGTCGCCGAGCTCGGCTGGTCGCGTCGGGTGGATGCCACACCGGCTTCTGCCGTGGACTTCGAGGGCGCAGGGCCTGCAGAACCTGCGCCGCGCAATCCCTGGACCGGACGCGTCGGCATGCAGCGACGGCGCAAGGACCAGGAAGCGACCACCGCGCCGGGCAGCCTGGAGAGGAGCGTCGACAACCACCGCGATGCACCGGTCATCGAGGATGCGGAACCCTCGCTGCCCGGCGCATTGCCTCCAGCGTCCGCAGTGAGGGTACTGGGCCGTCTGGTGGTGACCCGCAAGGGCCGGACCGTCGAGGAATTGCCGCTGCTACCCGGGCGCGTGCTGGTGGGCCGCACTTCCGAGAACGACCTGCAGATCGAGGAAAAATACGTCAGCCGACATCATTGCCAGATCCTCAACGACGACCATGCCAGCACCATCGAGGACCTGAACAGCACCAATGGCGTATACATCGGTTCCCAACGGGTGCGACGACACCGCCTGAAGGATCAGGACCTGATCAAGCTGGGCGACTACGAGTTGCTGTACCTCGACCAGCGCTCCTAGCGGACACTGGTTCCGCCCACGGTCAGCCCATCGACTCGCAAGGTCGGCTGGCCGACCCCGACCGGTACAGTCTGGCCATCCTTGCCGCAGGAGCCGACGCCTGCATCCAGCTTGAGGTCCGTGCCCACCATGGAAACACGTGTCAGGACCTCGGGGCCGCTGCCGATCAGGGTTGCCCCCTTGACCGGTGCGGTGACCTTTCCGTTCTCGATCAGGTAAGCCTCGCTGGCCGAGAAGACGAACTTTCCGGAGGTGATGTCGACCTGGCCACCGCCAAAATTCACGGCGTACAACCCCTTGTCCACCGAGGCGATGATCTCCGCAGGGTCATGGGGACCGGGCAGCATGTAGGTATTGGTCATGCGTGGCAGCGTGAGATGGGCAAAGGATTCTCGCCGTCCGTTACCGGTCGGGGCCACACCCATCAGGCGGGCATTGAGCCGATCCTGCAGGTAGCCCTTGAGGATGCCGCCCTCGATGAGCGTGGTGCACTGGGTGGGGGTCCCCTCGTCATCCACGTTGAGCGAGCCACGCCTTCCCGGCAAGGTGCCGTCGTCCACCACGGTACACAGCGGCGAGGCAACGGGTTGGCCAACACGCCCGGCGAAGGCGGAAGTGCCCTTGCGGTTGAAGTCACCTTCTAGGCCATGACCGACGGCCTCGTGCAGCAGCACCCCGGGCCAGCCCGGACCGAGGACCACCGTCATGGTCCCGGCAGGGGCAGGCACCGCCTCCAGGTTGACCATCGCCAGCCGCACCGCTTCGCGGGCCAGGTCGAAGGGTCTCTCTCCACGCAGCAGTTCATCGAGTCCGTGGCGGCCGCCCATGCCGGCATAGCCCTGCTCCCTACGCGACCCGCTGGCGAGGATGACCGATACGTTGAGCCGCACCAGCGGACGGACGTCGGCCGCGAGCCTGCCCTCGCTGTTGACCACCAGGATGACCTCGTGCACCGAGGACAGGCTGGCCATGACCTGCTCGACGCGCGGGTCCATGGCGCGCGTCGCGCGGTCGATCCGTTCCAGCCAGGCCACCTTGTCAACGTCATCCAGGCTGGCGAGGGGGTCGATCGATGGATACAGCGCCCTGGCGGGATCGCGCCGCCAGGCCTGCAGCGACCCACTGGTTCCCTGCCCGGCAATGGCCCGCGCCGCCCGCGCGGCCTCGAGCAGCGCCTCGGGCAGCAGCTCGTCCGAGTAGGCGAAACCGGTGCGCTCACCGGCCAGCGCTCGCACTCCGACACCGGTCTCGATGGCGTGTGAGCCGGACTTGACGATGCCGTCCTCCAGCGCCCAGCTTTCACTGCGGGAGAACTGGAAGTACAGGTCGCCCGCATCGACCCTCGCACCCAACAGTTCGCCCAGGGTCCTCTCCAGGATGCCCTCGTCCAGCCCGGTCGGCGCCAGCAGCGCCTGCCTCGCAATCGGCCAGGCGTCGAGTTCTTGATCCGTTCCAGTCACGCTTACCCCAGTACCCGGTGCTGCAGCACCGGAAAACGCTTGCGATCCAGGCTCTGGGCCTCGAGGTCGGGCTCAGCCACCACGACGCCGGCACCCGCCTGCAGTCGTGCCACCACCCTTCCCCAGTGATCGACCTGCAGGCTGTCACCCCAGGTCTCCCGGCCGTTCGAATGACGACCCCATTGTGCAGCAGCCACGACCCAGCACTGTGATTCTATCGCCCTCGCCCGCAGCAGCACCTCCCAATGGGCGCGACCGGTCGGGACGGTGAAGGCCGCAGGCACGCTCAGCAGCTCGGCCCCCGCAGCCACCAGTCGGCGATAGAGCTCGGGGAAGCGAAGGTCGTAACAGACACTGAGGCCCAGGCGACCGCAGGGGGTGTCCACCACCACCGGCTCCCTACCCGGGGCAGCGTGCGCCGATTCCCGATAGGACTCGTCGCGCCCGGGAAGGTCGACGTCGAACAGGTGAATCTTGTCGTAACGAGCCACCTGGCGGCCGCCGGCATCGAAGACCAGGCAGGCGTTGGCGGGCCTGGGGTCATCGGCCCGCTCGAGTGGCAAGGTCCCCCCGACCAGCCATACACCGAACTCACGAGCCATGGAGGCCAGCGCGTCCTGAATCGGACCCCGTCCCGCTACCTCCACCAGTTCGCGGCGCTCGGCATCGGACCGAGCCATGAAGGCGAAGTTTTCGGGCAGCACCACCAGCGCAGCGCCCTGCTCGGCGGCCTCGCCGACCAGCCTGCGGGCCTCCGCGAGGTTGGCAGGCACCTCGTGCCCGGAAGTCATCTGGATCGCGGCCATGGCCGGGACTGTCATTCGCCGCTGCTCCCGCCGGCGGAACGCCGGGCAGCCGCTTCCATGTCCTCCGCATCCACCTTGCGCACCTCCGGCTCCTGCCAGGGACCCGTGATGCGATAGTAGCCCCTCGCCACACCCTTCAAGGGCTCCTTGAAGATCTGCGAGAACAACAGCAGCGCGGCACCGACCGCCGGCCCACCGGCCAGGGTGCCAGCCACGCCCAGCGAAGCACCGAGATCGCCGGTCACCACTGCCGTCTGGTCATAGCTGCGTTCGCGCAGGTTGGTGTCACCCGCAATGCCAATGTCGGCCACGGAGCCGCGCAGCGTCAGGTTGTCGGTATGCGCCACGCCATCCCGCAACTGGAAGTCGCCCTTGATGCTGTCGAAGGACATGCCTTCACCGGTCACGTCACCGAAATCCAGCGTGAGTCGACGGCCGATGTGCGAGAGGCTCAGGAGGCCAAGCAAACGCCCGGCGCCGGGATCGACAGCCTTCATCCGGCCATCGACCAGCTGGATGCTGGCACTGCCCGATACCCGCGCCAGCAGGTCGACATCCGGCGGACCCGGCCAGCTGAGGTCCGCCGTGGCCCGGGTGCGGCGTGACTCCAGGGCCGGCGCCAGGGAGAAGTTTCTGAGCAGGCCACTCAGGTCGGTGCTGTCCAGGCTGCCGGCAAATGCGCTGCGATTCTCGGCAGCGCTGCCCCGCCAGCTGCCCCGACCCGATACCTCGAAGGCAGGATGGCGAAGCTCCAACCGACCAAACTCCAGTCCATCGCCGCTGCGGACAGCCTCGAGACGCAAGCGGCCGAGGGTCGCGCCGGCCAGGCGCAGGTCGTCGATCTCGAACTGCAAGCCAGGCAAGGCAGCAGGGTCCGCGGCCTGCCCCGCGGCCGCCGTCCCTTCAGGCAGGTGCAGGCGATCGAGGTTTGCCGTCAGGGGTTCGTCGCCACGGAAGTCATAGGGCACGCGCAGGCCCCCCGAGACAGCGGGCCCATCGACCTCGATGGCCCAGCAGGTCGAAGTCGGCTTCATGGCCAGGCTCACGTCGGCGAATTCGCGACCCAATACCTTCAGTCGACCCACGTCTAGATCCAGTGATTGCAGGACCTCGTTGAAGCGCCGCTTAGCGGGCTTGCGCCAGCGCAGCGCAGTGAGTTCATCGACATCCAGCCGATCAATCCGGCCGCGCAGCAGGAGGCCGCTGGACAGGGGGAGGGATCCGGCACGCCCGGGACCGAGGCGGAGTGTCCCGCGCTCGAGCTGCCACGGCGCCTCGGTCCTGGCAAAGGCCAGTCTGGCATCCAGCCTGCCGGGCAGCGCCAGATCCAGTCCCAGGCGGTCGCGGGCCTGGGAGGTCAGCGTCACCTGCAGGGGCCAGCGCGCTGAAGGAGATTTCTCCAAGGGTGTCGGCAGGGTGCTTCCCAGTCCCTGCAGGTCGCTGGCGACCTGGAGTCGATAGCCGCCATACGCATCGGGCGCAGCCGCCCGCCCGAGTTCCAGCAGTGCCCGCCACGCGCTACCACCCGACAACGCCCGGCCCTCAGGGATGGGAAGCAGGGGCTGCAACCGCTCGGCCAACAGTTGCCCTTCCATGGCGACCTCGGTCAGCGTCCCGCCGTCGCGCTCAAGCGTGTCCACCGAGAGGCTCAATGGCCCACCCAGCGCCCGCCCCGACAGTCGCGGTGCATAGACCTCGGTATTCCGCACCCAGACCTCGCCGGTGGCGCCCTCGATCCTTTCGGCAAACCCTGGCCAGCCGACCCTGACCCCGCTCGCGAAAGCACGCACAGTGGACATCCTGCGCTCCGGCTCCCGCAGCGGAATGAACAACACCAGTTCGCCGGCGAGGCGTCCTTCGACGCTGGCCTCCTTGACCGGCGCAGGCAATTTCGGCGCCAGCGGGCTGTCGCGCAGTACGCGCTGCACCGCGCCCGCATCGCCGGCCGCGGCCGCGCGCACCGTGATCACCCCGCTGCGAAAGTCGCTGATCCAGGATTCCCCCTCACGGACCTCGGTCGAACCGATCCGGCCCTGCGCCCCAGAGACCGATAAAGACGGGCCACTGAAGCGGACCTGCGCAGAGAGTTCCTCCAGCGGCTGCCAGCCCGGCGCGAAGACAAAGCGAGCGCCCTGCACGTTGGCCTCCGCCTCGAACAGGCCCTGACCCTCCCGGTAAGGGAACCCCCCCAGCGGGCCGGTCAGCTGCAGCCGGGCCTCTGCGCTGCCCGACGGGAAGGCCTCCTGCAGCCAGGCGAGGGGCTTGGGCTTGAGGCGATTCACCGGCAGGAATTCCCTGATCAGGCCAAGGTCGGCAAGGCTGACTTGTGCAGCGAGATCCACCAGCGGGGTATCGGACGGTCTGAGAAGGGCGCGCAGGCGCAGGGCTGCAGAGCCCTGCTGGTGCCCGAGCACGGCGTCATCGAGCGCGAGCTGGATACCCAGTGGAACCGACCTGGCGTTCAGGCGCCCGCTGGCGCGAGTCAGCGTGATGGGCGCGGCCCACATGGTCGGCCAAGCCAGTTGTACGGCAGCGGATGCCAGCTCGATGTCCAGGCCCGCGGGACCACGGCCGCGCAGGCTGCCCTCGAGGCCCCGCACTCCCGGCGCGCGACCGACCGCCGCGAAACCGAGGCG
>JAURMS010000099.1 GCA_030830595.1 Gammaproteobacteria bacterium
CCGGGTTCACGTTCGCAAAGAAGCCATACTCTCGCGGTGCAGCGAGTTCCCAGCTGGTCTTTGGCCGACGTTCCGTGAAGTCGATGGCCACGATGGACTTGATGCTCTTGAAGCCGTACTTCCAGGGTACTACCAGCCGGAAGGGTGCGCCGTTCTGGTTGGGCATTGCCCGGCCGTAGAGTCCTACGGCCATCAGGGTCAGCGGGTGCATGGCCTCATCCATGCGCAGACCCTCGACGTAAGGCCAGTCGAGCACGGGGCTGCCGAGCCCCGGCATCTGCGCCGGGTCGGCGAGGGTGGTGAAGCGAACGTACTTGGCTCGCGAGGTGGGCTTGAAGCGCTGGATCAGGCTGGAGAGCGGGAAGCCGACCCATGGAATGACCATCGACCAGGCTTCGACGCAGCGCAATCGGTAGATGCGTTCCTCCAGGGCCTGGCCCTTCAGCAGGTCCTCGAGGGCGAAGCTGCCCGTGACTTCTGCCTCTCCTCCGATGCGCACCTCCCAGGGTGAGACGCGCAGGCTGCCAGCGCGGCGGGCGGGGTCGGCCTTGTCCGTGCCGAACTCATAGAAATTGTTGTAGGTGGTGACTTCCTCCCAGGTGTTGGCCTGTTCGGTGGTGGAGTACCGAGGCGCTGCGCTGAACGCCAGTCGCTTGCCGGTGGGCTGGGTGGATCCGGATGCCGACCATGACGTGCCCAGCGCCAGGCCTCCACCGGCGAGTCCGGCCAGAATCTGCCGCCGGTTGAGCCAGGTGGCTTCCGGAGTGATCTCGGACGGGAGAGGGGGCTTGCTCACGGGATGCTCCTCGACCGGGCAGGCGGCCCGGCCTCTGCTAGGCTTATCGTATGCAATACGACAGCGAAAGTGTCCTCGGGTTCGCTGCCGCACTGGGCATCGGACTGCTGATCGGTATCGAGCGTGAGCGCAGCAAGGGGTCCGGACCCGAGCGGGGCCCGGGAGGCGTCCGGACCTTCGCGTTGTTCGCCATGGCTGGCGCGGCGGCCCGCCTGCTCAATGAGGCCTGGACCGTACCGGTGGTCCTGGCCGCGGCCGCTGCACTGGCGGTGGCCAGTTACCTGCGAAGCTCGAGCCGCGATCCGGGCCTGACCACCGAGGTGGCCCTGGTGCTGACCACCCTGCTCGGGATGCTCGCCATCGGGCAGCCGGCGCTTGCTGCGGGGCTCGGGGTGGTGACCGCGGTCATCCTCGCGGCGCGCACCCGGCTCCATCAACTCGCGACCGATAAGCTCAGCGGTCCAGAGATTCACGATGCGCTGGTGCTGGCCGCGGCAGCGCTGGTGGTGCTGCCGCTGTTGCCCGATCGGGCCATCGACCCCACTGGCACGCTCAACCCCAGGGTGATCTGGAGCCTTGCGGTGCTGGTCATGTCGATCAACGCCGTGGGCTACATCGCCCTGCGCACGCTCGGGCCGATCCACGGCCTGGCCCTATCTGGTTTCGCCGGTGGCTTCGTTTCCAGTACCGCGACCCATGGGGCGATGGCGGGGCGTGCTGCGCAGGATCCCACGCTGACCCGGGCGGCCTTGGCGGGTGCGGCCCTGTCTTCGGTCTCGACTCCGCTGTACATGCTCATGGTGCTGGCCCTGGTGAGTCCAGCCCTCATGTCGAGCCTCGGGCTTGCCATGGGGCTGTCCGCCGCCGCGGCCAGCATGGTCGGCGCCGGGGTGATGATCGCCGCCGGCCGGGCACCGCATGGCGAGATGCACCTGGGGCGTCCCTTCGACCTCCGGCAGGCGCTGATCTTCACCGCCACCTTTTCCCTGGTGATGCTCATCGCGGCCCTTTTGGAGAAGGGCTTCGGTTCTGCAGGCGCTCTCTGGGGCGTTGCCTTGGCCGGACTCGCGGACACGCAGGCGGCGGGCGCCTCGGCGGGCGCCATGCTGGAGGCGGGGCGGTTACCCCTGTTAGACGCCCGCACAGCCGTGATGCTTGCCTACACCGTGAACGGCGTGATGAAGGTCCTGGTGTCGGTCACCGCCGGTGGAGTCCGCTTCGCAGGTTGGATTGCGGGCATGCAGGTAGCCATGGTGTCCTTCGGCTGGCTTGGCTGGGCCTGGTCCTGACTCAGCGCCAGTCCTGATAGGCCAGGTTCAGCGCCCTGGCCTGGGCCTGCAGCGGGGCAGGCGCGTTCACCAGGCAGCCGGTGTCGGCCTCCACCAGGTGTGGCAGGTCCGAGGCCGCATTACCGTAGGCGGCGATGCGCGCATCAGGGTGCCGGGTCCGCAGGTCGCGCAGGCAGGCACGCTTCTCCTCGCCGCGGCGGTTCGGGGTGGCCAGCCGGGATTCGAGGCGATCTTCGCGCCAGGTCAACTCTGTGCAGAGCGTTGCGTGAAAGCCCAGGCGCTCGGCGATCCTCGGGACGTAGAGATCGACGCTGGCCGACAGCAGCACCAGGTGGTGGCCTTCGACACGATGTTGCTCGATCACCCGCAGCGCCCCGGGATTGAGCAACCCGGGCAGGACCTCACTACAGAATTCATCTGCCCAGGCTGCAACGGCGGCCCGATCCAGGCCGCCGAGCAGGTAGCGGATGAGGCTCGCCTTCAATTCCCCGCGGTCTCCACCGCCAGCCAGGTAGCGCCCAAGTGCCACGGGCGAGCGCCAGAGCCCGAGAGCCCGCACTGGCCGTCGGGCGGCGAAGCCCGCCAGGAAGTGAACCAGCGTGTCGTGACGGGTGATGGTGCCGTCGAGGTCGAAGACCGCGATGTCCATCACCCGAGTGTTCACGCCGTCTGCCGGTCCCCGGCGGCCAGTTCCCTCAACACGTACTGGAGG
>JAURMS010000100.1 GCA_030830595.1 Gammaproteobacteria bacterium
TCAGCGACGCCGCCCTGGCCGCATGCGAGCTGACCTTGCTGCCTTTGGTGAACGTCAGCGGCTTCAGGGCCGGACGACGCCTGAACGATCACGGTGAGAATCCCAACCGCGGCTTCCTGCCAGGAGAAGAACAGCCGTCTATGGAAGGCAGGCTGCTGCTGGAGCACGAATCATCGCTGGTGGAGGCCTCGCGTGACGGCCTGCTCAGCTGTCACGAGGACGTGCTGTTGAGTCACTGCTATCTCTACGCCAACGAGCGCAGCGAGCAGCCAGGCCACTGGGCGCGGCAGCTGCTGGCAGTCAATGCCGACTATTTCCCCGTCCATCCCGATGGGGAGGTGGACGGCTGCCCGGTGCGCAGCGGCATCGTGTTCAACCAGGCAGACACTTCCTTCGAGTCCTGGCTGTTCCAGCGGGGTGCCTCGCGCGCGGCCTGCGTGGAAACTCCGGGACAGGCCGACTTCATGCAGCGCGTGGCCGCACAGGCGGCCATGATGCAGAGGTTCCTGATGGGGTAACCTGTTCGGCGTGAGTGACCATCCGGCCTGGCACGACGAAAAGGACATCGAGCACCGGTTGCTGGCGCGCCAGCCCGACCCTTCACTCGACGACCTGTTCGGCCCCGCCCTCCATGCCGAGCTGCGTGAGCTGGCTCGGGCCGCTCGTCGGCCGCGTGGAGGTCCTCGTGTCCTGATCCTGCCCGGCATCATGGGCTCGACCCTCGGCCTGCGCGGTGAGGACGGTGACGACGTCAAGTGGTTCGACCCGCTCGAGGTGGTACGCGGCAAGCTGACCGACCTGGCACTGCCCTCTTCGCTACCCGTCGAGCCGCTGGGCGTGCTGCTGTTCGCCTACCTTCGGTTGAAGCTGTCGCTGCGCGCTGCAGGCTTCGAGGCCGACTTCCATCCCTACGACTGGCGCCTGAGCGTGCACGACAGCGGCCTCGCGCTGGCTGCGCGGATCGACGCCGAGCCACGCCGTCGCGTGCTACTGGTGGCCCACAGCATGGGCGGCCTCGTGGCGCGTGCCGCGCTGGCCCACCGCGGTGCGGAGCGCATCGAACGCGTGGTGCAACTGGGCACACCCAATCGGGGCGCCTATGCGGCGGTCCAGGCGCTGCGGGGCAGCTATCCTCTGGTTCGCCGACTTGCACTGCTGGACCTGCGTCACGACGCGCGCCAGCTGGCCCGCAAACTGCTGTGCACCCTGCCGGGCCTGGTGGAGTTGCTGCCCTCCGCCGATGACTGCGAAGACTGCGATCCTTTCGACGCCGCGCACTGGCCGGAGGGACCCACGCCACGCCCGGAGTTGCTGGCGGAGTCCGCCGAGGCGCTCTCGTCGCTGCCCCTGCCGGACGGACGCTTCGTGCTGGTGGCCGGCACCGGGAGGGAAACGCTGACCGGGCTCAGGCGAATCGACGGCCGGCTGGAATACCGCCGCGACGAGGCCGGCGACGGCACCGTCCCGCTGGCGCTGGCCCGTCTGCCCGGACTCGCCACCTGGACCTGCGGCCAGTCCCATGGCGCACTGGCCTCCGATGCGGAGGTCACCCGGGCGGTGATCGACCTGCTCAACCGGGGCGACACCGACCTGCTGCCGCGCGCTGGAGATGTCCTGGGCCGCGGCCCCTCGCGATGGGTCGGTGAGGAAGCGCCGGAGCCGGCCGAGGCGAGCCAGGCCTGGGAGGCGCTGTCTCCCGCCGAGAGGCGCGAGATCCTGCATGAGTTCGTCGCCATCGCCGAACCCACGGTTCGCCACGATGACGATTCCTCGACAACCCTGATCGACTTCGTGCTCGGCGACGTCGCCGCAGCCGAGGCCGAGGCGATCGCCCTGGGGCTCTTCAGCAACGTGGATCCGGCCGGGGCTGCGGCGGGCATCGATCGGCTGCTCGGTGGTGCCATTCGCGACCTCTCGCGGCGACGGGCGCTGGCCGCGCGCGCCGGCGAGGTAACGCTGCTGCCGGTGTCCGCACCGGGGCTCGCCCCCAGGCTGGTCGCCTTCGCCGGCCTCGGCCCCTTCCAGCGCTATGGTGCGGGCGTGCAGCGCATGGCAGCCGCCAACCTGGCACGCATGATGGACCTGGCAGGCGTGAGGGATTACGCGCTGGTCCCCTGGGGCACGGCCTCCGGCAGTGCCGTGGACACCGCCACCACCTCGCTGATCGCCGGCCTGCTCGAGGCCCTCGAAGGGCTGCCTACGGAGCGCCGACCCCGACGCATTGCCCTGCATTCACGCAGCGCCCATCGACTCGGCCTCGCACGCCAGGCGATCGAGGCACAGCTCGGCAGGCACCCGCACGGTGCGCTGCTCCGACTCGGCCAGGCACCAAACCGCGGCGCGAGCCTGGCGGCACCCAGCCCGGCGACCACCACGCAGTGCTACCTGTTCATGCAACAGGAGGGCTCGACCCTGCGGGCGGCGCTGCTCGGGCATACCGCAAAGGCCACCGCACTGGCGGGCGAGCGCAGGCTGGCGCTAAGCGAACTCGATGAGCAGCTTGCGGGGTTGGTGGAGGCACCGGACCATCGAACCATCCTCCGCTTCGGCGAACGGCTCGCGCGCCAGCTCCTGCCAGATGTCATCCACGCAGCGCTGCCCCAACTGGGCGATGCGCCGCTGGTAGTGGTGCACGACGCGCCAGCCTCGCGCTGGCCCTGGGAAACGCTGGCCATCGGCTCCTGGACGCCGGCCATCGCCAGCGGCCTGAGCCGACGGTACGCAGCCGAAGGCATGCCGCTGGCGAAGTGGTCTGCCGAGCGCCGTCGCGGCGCGGCGCTCGAGGTACTGCTGGTCACCGACCCCACCGAAGACCTGCCCGGCGCCCGTGAGGAGGGCCGAGCCATCGAAGGCGCACTGACTGGAGACGGGATCCGAATCACCCGCCTGCGCGGCAGCGAGGCTACCCGGGCACGACTGCTCAAGGAGTTCGCCAGCGAGGCCTGGGACGTCATCCATTACGCGGGTCACGCCTTCTTCGATCCCGCGGCACCGGGCGCGAGCGGTATTTACTGCGCCGGTGGGCGGGTGTTGTCGGGCGACGACCTCGCCTCGCTGGGGGGTCTGCCCGCCCTGGTGTGCTTCAACGCCTGTGAGTCCGGCCGGCTGCGCAAGGCCACACCGGCACCGCGGCTGCGGGCGCTCAGGCGGGGCGCCGGCCTGGCGGAGGCCTTCCTGCTGGGAGGGGTGGCGAACTTCATCGGCACCTGGTGGCCGGTCGGCGATGAGGCAGCGGCAAGCTTCGCCGGCGCGCTGTACCGTGGCTTGGCCCGCGGCGACAACCTGGGCACCTCCATGCGCGCCGCGCGCGCGGCCGTGCAGGCGCTGGACTCAGGAGACTGGGCCAACTACCTCCTCTACGGCAGCGAGGACTTCCGCCTGCGGGGCTGATTGGCGTACCCTGAGCTTGTACTGGACAAAATGATCGGTTCGGGCGGCTTTCACGTATGTCCTTCCCGCGACCGACAGTGCAGGATGCAGGGAGTGGGGAGACAATGAGCCTGCCAGCGCGGATGGACCGCAGAAGAATCATCAGCTTACGCATTGCCGGAATCGAGGTCGGGATGGACCCGAGCTGGATGATCCTGGCCTTGCTGGTGGCCTGGTCGCTGGCGACCGGGGTGTTCCCGAACCTCTATGAAGGCCTGCCGGTGATGACCTACTGGTGGATGGGGCTGGTCTCGGTCCTGGGGCTTGCGGTCTCCATCGTCCTCCATGAACTGGCCCACTCTCTGGTCGCGCGCCGATTCGGCATCCAGATCCGCAGCATCACCCTGTTCGTGTTCGGCGGCGTGGCCGACATGGCCGACCAGCCGGCACGGCCAAGGGCCGAACTGCTGATGGCCGCCGCCGGCCCGGCGATGAGCCTCGCCCTGGCCGCGGCGCTCCACGGCCTCGTGGCCGCGGGCGAGTCCGCCGGCTGGCCGGCCACCGTGCTGGCCGTGCCTGCCTACCTCGCACTGCTCAACAGCGTGCTGGCCATCTTCAACCTGGTGCCTGCCTTCCCCCTCGATGGCGGCCGCGTGCTACGCGCAGCACTCTGGTCGCTGTGGGGCGACTTCTCCCGTGCTACCCGGGTCGCGGTCCGGGTGGGCTCGGCAGGCGGCATCCTGCTGGCCCTGCTGGGCGTGGTCGCCGCGCTGTCCGGCAACGTGGTGGGCGGGCTGTGGTGGATCCTGATTGGCTTTTTCCTGCGCAGCGCCGCCCAGGGAGAATTGCAGACCCTGCAGGCACGCCATGTGCTGGAGGGCATCACCATCCGTGATTTCGTCACCACCCAGCCGGTCACCGTGCCCGCCGACCTGTCGCTTGATGGCCTGGTGAACGACTTCGTCTACCACTCGGGCCACGAGATGTATCCGGTCACCGACGGCGACGCCATCGTAGGCAGCGTCGGCGTGGAGGCCATCCGCAAGGTCCCCCGGGAACGCTGGGGACAGACGCGGGTCGATGAAATCATGCAGGCCCAGTCGGCCGACAACACCATCCCGGTCGGGATGGAGGTCACGGACGCACTCGATCACATGCACCGCACCGGCCAGAGCCGGCTGCTGGTCACCGACGACAACCGCTTTGCCGGAATCGTGACGCTCAAAGACCTGTTGAGGCCGCTGAGCCTGAGACTGAAGCTTGGAGACGCCTGAAGGAGGCCCTATGCAAGTACCGCTGCAGATCACCTTTCGCCACATGGAAAGTTCGCCCGCCGTCGAGGCGAGGGTCAGAGAACTGGCGGCACGCCTCGAGAAACACTACGACGCCATCAACAGCTGCCGAGTGGTCATCGACACGCCTCCCGCACATCGCCACAAGGGCGCGCCGTTCTCGGTGCGCATCGACGTCACGGTGCCGGGAGCAGAACTGTTCGCCACCAGTGACAACGAGCCCGAGGGCGCGCATACGGACGCCTACATCGCCTTGCGCGATGCCTTCGAGGACATGCGTCGACAGCTCGAGGACTACGCCCGCAGGCAGCGCGGCGACGTGAAGCGTCACTCGCAGCCGCAGGTCTGATCGTCCACCGCTACCAGGTGTAGCGCACCCGGTAGCGGATGACCTGCTCCGCATCCGCCGCAACGCGGGCAGAGAACTCGATGGTGCCCGCATCGAGCTTCTCGTAGGGCAGCGAGTGTGACAGCAGGCGCCAGCCGGCAGTGCGATACAGCGACTCGCGCACCGTCACTTCCACCGCCTCGCGCTTGCGGTTTCGCACCGTCACCTCGATGTCCTCCTCGGCCACCCGGGCACGGGTATCCACCGAGAAGTCCACCTGGCGACGCTCGCCAACGACGTCGAAGGCATTGCCGAGCCGCAGGCGCACCCGCTCGTTGCGCGGCGTGTGGCCCAGCGTGTCCTCGCCGATGAACTCGAGCCCGCCGTCGGCCAGGTCGAGTTGCGAGACCCGGACCCGACCGGCGGGCAGGGGCATGCCCAGGCCCGACTTCTCGTCGTTCTGGAACTGCAGCCAGACCTCCACCTTCGGCTCGCCGCCGGGGCGGAAATCTCGTTCCACCATCGGCGCACCTCGCCAGGCGTAGCCAGTCGTCCCGTCAAACAGCAGCTGCTTACGGGCCGGAACACGCCGCGCACCCTCCAGCAGCTCGACCTGCTTGGTGGAGTTGTTGGCAATGGTCACCGGCCGACCCAGCGTGTAGAGGTGGTATTCGAAGAAGGCCTTCTCCTCGAAGCCGGCATCGGCCTCCATGGTCATGACCCGCATCTCGGCACGCACAGGCACTGCGCGCGGCTGCGCGCGATTGACCTCTCCCGCGACCAGTTTCAGCTTTGCCTCGGGATAGTCGACGCCGGACTGGTTCAGCAGGCTGACCCAGGCACCGAGGTCCACGGTGCCGCTGTTGGCGTCACGTCCAGGTGTGAACAGCAGGTTGTAGTCGGCCCACCAGGTGATGCCACCGGTCTGGTAACTGACCCGGGTGTCGTGACGCCCGCCGCGCTTCGCGCTCAGCTGCCACTCCAGCGTCGGTCGCGTCACCAGCCCACCGGCCGGCTCGCCGAAACCCAGTGCACCCCATCTACGCAGGGCATGCACCTCACCCTGGGCGTCACGCAGGACCAGCCCATCGTGCGCGGACAGCAGGGTGCCCTCGAGCTGCCGTACGTCATCACCTTGGCCGCCCTCGACCCGGACCTGGCCGTCGACGTAGCGCGCAAGCAGCTGGCTCACGCTGACCAGGTCGAAACGAAAATCCTGCTCCAGCACCCGCGTGCCGGCGGGGTCGGTCAGCGACTCGAAACGGACGGTGGTGGGATCGAGCAGCGCAGCCACCCCGGTGAAGCTCAGCTGCGAACGGCCGGCCTGCAGTTCGAGCGGCCGGTCGACGCGCACCATGGCGAAACCCGGCAGCGACGAGGCTGGGGGTGGCGCCTGACCAGGTAGCGGACGGTACCACTCGGCGGGGATGGCGCCAGGCTGGGCAGAACTGTAGACCGTCAGTGCGACGCTGGAGTCGGTGCCCGCGGGCTGGGCGTGGGCCGGATGGGTGGCTGCGGCCAGCACTGCCAGCGCGAGTAGGTGGCGTGAAAGCATGGATCGGCTCCGGTAAGGGCAGAGCGGTAGAATACCCCCAGTCAACCTCGACGGAGTCGGTACATATGGCGTTCCCGCCGGATGGCTACGATACCGATCAGCTGCGCATGCAGCAGGGCAAGCCGGCCTGGTGGCAGCATCGCGTGGTGCTCATCAGCCTGATCGGCGTGGACACCGTGCTGGTGGTGGCCTGTTTCTGGCTGGGAAGCAGCCTCGTGACGGCGCGTGAACACCTCGAACTGATGCGGGAGCGGGCCGAACAGGGGTTCCTGATGCCGCCGAGCTCGGAACGGCGGGTACGCGTCGACCTCGATGCGATCCAACCGGTCAGCATGGGCGGCAACCTGCCGGAGCGGGTCGAGTTCGCCCTCAACGCCAGCCGCAAGCGCTTCAACCTGTTCCGCATCTCGGTGGCCCGGCAGGACGGCACGGCGCTGGTGCATTTCGACCGCCTGGTCCGTGACAGCAATGGCGAACTGAAGTTTGCGCTGAATTCCGGGATGATGCCCAGCGGCGACTACGCTATCCGGGTCGAGGGCCTGACCGGCAACGGTCGCGCCCGTGAACTTGCCGTGGTGCCGCTGTACGTGCAGCGCCGGGTCATCAGCCTGGGCGGAGGCTGAGGCGCAGCGACAGGCAACTGAGCCCGCCGTCCATGCGGCGGAACTCCGACATGGGCAGCGGCAGGGTCTGGTAACCGAGACCTTCCAGCCGTTCCGTCAGGCGTGGATAGCCAGCGGGCACGAGCACCCGGTCATTCACGCGGATGCAGTTGGCCGCGTATTCCTCGCCCGCCTCGACCTCGATCCGCTCCATGCCGTCCAGCAGGCGGGCCGCCGGGAAACCGGGCACCGTCACCACCCGCCCCTCGTCGATGGCAGAAATTCCCGTCTTCAGGTGCAACAGGCGCGGATGATCGGCCAGGTCGACCGTCTCTGCCTGATAGCCGCGCGCCTCCAGCCAGCGCGAGAGCTGGCCCGCGCCCTCGGCATTGGTGCGCCCGGACAGCCCGATGAGGAAGCGGCCGCCGAGATCGCAGACGTCACCCCCGTCCAGCAGGCCCGGAGCCTCGATCGATGAAACGCTGCCAACATAGCGCTCCAGCACAGGCCGCAGTGTGACCACCTCGCCGAGACGGGACGGGGCCCCGGGACGGGTCAGCAGCGCGCCAGCCTCGGTGACGATGGCGGGGTCCTCGACGAAACAGCTGTCGGGATGATCCAGGTCTGCTGGCAGGACCTCCACTTGCAGGCCGCAGGCCCGCAGGGCATCGGCATACGCGGCATGCTGCTCGAGTGCCCGCTCAAGATCAGGCGGCCCCTCGCCCGCACTGCTGAGGCCCTGGGCAAAATGCTGGCCCGGCACCCGGAGGATGGCATGGGTGAAGCGCATGCCCGGCTCAGCCTCGCCGCAGCGTGGCGACCGGCGACTGGCGAATCACGCCACGGGTGGCCAGCAGCCCCGCACCGCCCACCAGCAGGAGCCCGGCCAGCAGGCCCACCAGCCACACGCGGAGATCGACGACGTACTCTAGGTTGAACAGCTGCGTCGCGAGCGCCCACCCTGCCACCGTGGCCACGATGGCCGCGAGCAGTCCGGACAGCACGCCAAGCACCCCGAACTCCGCAGCCACCCCGGCCATGACGATCCGTCGACTGGCCCCCAGGGTGCGCAACATCGCGCTTTCCCAGGCACGCTCGTCGCGGGTCGACTGGATCGCTGCAAGCAGGACCACCACGCCAGCCACCAGGGTGAACAGGAAGACATACTGCACCGCCAGCGAGGCCTGGTCGCCCACCTGCCTGACCTGGGTGAGGATGGCCTCCAGGTCGAAGATCGATACGCTGGGGAACTGCCGCACCAGCGCCACCAGCTCACGGCGCTGAGCCTCGTCCAGGTTCACCGCCGTCAGCCAGGTGCCGATCATCCCGTCGAGGGTGCCGGGGGAGAACACCAGGAAGAAGTTCGGCCGGAAGTTGTCCCACTGGACCTCGCGGAGGCTGGCGATCTCCGCCTCCAGCGGCTCGCCGGCTACGTCGAAGGACAACACGTCACCGAGCTTTAGGCCAAGCTCCTCGGCGTAATCCACTTCTACCGAGACCAGGTGGCGACCGCGATCAGCCTCGTCCCACCAGCGGCCCTCGACGATGCGATTGCCCATCTGCGGCTGCGCGGCCCAGCTGAGGTTCTGCTCACGCTCGGAAAAGTTGCGCGCCCGGTCACCCTCGAGCGTGCGCTCTTCCATCGGTGTGCCATTCACCGCGGTCATCCGCGCCCGGATCATGGGAAACAGTTCGGGTTCGGCCATGCCGCGCTCGGTGAAAAAGGCCCCGAAGGCATCGACCTCATCATTGCGGATGTTGATCAGGAAGTGGTTGGGGGCATCGGCTGGAACGCTCGCCTGCCATTCGTCCAGCAGGTCGCCACGCACCACCGACAACAGCAGCAGCACCATCAGCCCGAGGCCGAAGGCCACTACCTGCACCACGCTCTCGCGCCCACGTCGGGCGAGGTTGGCCACTCCATAGCGCCAGGACACGCCGACCCCGCCGCGCAGGCGACCGGCACCCAGCACCATCAACCAGCCCGCGAGTCCGAGTACCGCCAGCGCCAGGACCGTCCCGCCGGCCACCCAGCCGACCAGTCGGGCATCGCGCACCAGGAAGAACAGCAGGCCGAGCAGGGCAGCCACGGCGACCAGGTAGGCGGTGGCATAGCGCAGCGGGGGCGGCTCCAGGTTGCGCCGCAACACTCGCGCCGGCGGCACCTTGCGCAGTTGCAGCAGCGGAGGCAGGGCAAAGCCGACCAGGATGGTGGCGGCAGTGGCCAGGCCCAGCAGGGCCGGTTGCCAGGTCGGCGGGGGCAGGTCGCCGCGGATCAGGTCGGTCAGCAGCCAGGCCAGCACTTCCTGGGCAAGAAAGCCCAGCACCGCCCCGGCCGCGGCCGCCATCACCGCCAGCAGGGCGAGCTCGGTGGTGGTGGCCGCCAGCACCAGGCGCTGGCTCGCGCCCATGCACTTCATGAGCGCCACGTTGTCGAGATGGCGCCTGACGTAACGACGGGCAGACATGGCCACCGCCACGGCAGCCAGCAACACCGTAATCAGTGCCGACAGGTTCAGGAAACGCCCGGCGCGCTCCATCGAGGACTGGATCTGGGGACTGGCCTCGGCCACGTCGACCAGGCGTTCACCCGGCAGCTTCTCGTCCTGGAGCCGCGCCTTGAAGGCGCGCACGTCGGCGGGCGCGCCGGCAAACAGGACCGCATGGGTGGCCCGGCTGCCGGGCTGGATCAACTGGGTGGCGGGTATATCCCCGAGGTTCATCAGCAGCGACGGCGCGAGGTCGACGAAGGCTGCACCCTGGTCGGGGCGATAGTCGAGTACCCGCGTGATGCTGAGCGTCGCGGCACCGAGCGACACCTCATCGCCGACCGCGGCACCGAGGCGTGCCAGCAACCTCGAGTCGGGCCAGATCTCCCCGCGCCCCGGAATGCCGTCGGCGATCACGGGCGGAGCAAAGGGCTCGGCGGAGACCTTCACCTCGCCGCGCAGCGGATACCCCTCGCTGACCGCGCGTACGGCCGCCAGGGTGGAGTCCTCCCCCAGGAAGACCACGCTCGGAAAACTCAGGGTGCGGGCCGTCGCGAGGCCGGCCTCCGCAGCGGCCGCCAGCCAGTCGTCAGACGGGGCGCGGCTGGCCTGCAGCTTGAGATCGGCAGCGATCACCTCGGCTGCCTGCCGCTCGACGGCCTGGCCCACCCGATCTGTGAAGAATCCCACCCCGGTCAGCGCTGCAATGGCGATCACCAGCGCGAGGGCAAGCACCGCCAGTTCGCCGGAGCGCCAGTCGCGAGCAAGGGCCAGCAGGGCAAAACGCAGGGCCCTCATGCCCCACCCGTCAGCCGGCCGCCATCGATCTCGATGATCCGGCCGCAACGAGCCGCGAGGCCACGGTCATGGGTCACCAGCACCAGGGTGGTGCCGGCCGCAGCGTTGAGCTGGAACAGGAGATCCGCGATGCGTGCGCCGGTGGCGGTATCGAGGTTACCGGTGGGCTCGTCGGCAAACAGGACGGCAGGCCGGGTGACGAAGGCCCGGGCGATGGCGACGCGCTGCTGTTCGCCCCCTGAGAGCTGGCGCGGGTAGTGACCCACTCGCGCGCCGAGTCCGACCTCCTCCAGTGCCTGGCTGGCGGCCTCGCGGGCGTCACGCCGGCCCGCAAGCTCCAGCGGCAGCATCACGTTCTCGAGCGCAGTGAGGGACGGCACCAGGTGGAAGGACTGGAACACGAAGCCCACCCGGCGGGCCCTGACCGCGGCACGGCCATCCTCGTCCAGGGCGGTGATGTTCTCGCCATCGACCCACACCTCGCCTGAGCTGGGCTCGTCGAGTCCGGCGAGCAGGGCCAAGAGGGTGGACTTGCCGGCTCCCGAGGCCCCGACGATGGCCACCGTCTCGCCGGCATGGATGGCCAGGCTGACCTCGTCGAGGATGGTGAGCAACCCCTCGGGGCTGCTAACCTCCTTGCGCAACTTCCTGGCCTCGAGCACTGTCACTGGTTCCATGCGTCCGTTCCTGTCCATCCTGTTGATTGCCTGCCTCGCCAGCGCACCCCTTGCCCGAGGCGAGACCGGAGGCGGGGGCAAGCCGGTCATCCTGGTGCTCGGCGACTCACTCTCCGCCGCCTACGGCATCCCGCCCGCCAAGGGCTGGGTCGCGCTGCTGCAGCGTCGACTGGACCGCGCAGGGTACGGATACGCGGTCGTCAACGCCAGTATTTCGGGCGAAACCACCGTAGGCGGCCTGGAACGGCTGCCCCGCGCACTCGCCCGGCACCGGCCCGCGGTGGTCATCCTCGAACTCGGCGGCAACGATGGCCTGCGCGGCCTGCCCGTGGAACAGTTGCGCACCAATCTCGAGGCCATGATCACCGCCAGCCAGCGTGCCGGAGCCCGCGTAGTGCTGACCGGAATACGCATCCCGCTGAACTATGGCCAGCGTTACTCGGAAAAGTTCTTCGCCACCTACGCCGAACTCGCCGGGGCGCGGAAAACCGCCCTCGTGCCCTTCTTTCTGGAAGGGGTGGCGATGCGTGAAGAGCTGTTCCAGGACGACGGGATCCACCCGGGCATCGAGGCCCAGCCGATCCTGCTGGACAACGTCTGGCCTGTACTCGAACCGCTGCTGACGGCCAAGGGAGGAGGGTGAACATGGACAAGCTGTGGCTCGAACACTATCCACCAGGCACTCCAGCGGAGATCAACCCTGACCAGTACCGCTCCCTCAAGGAACTGGTCGAGCAGGCATGCCGTGACCATGCGAGCCGCCCGGCCTTCACCAACCAGGGCAAGACCCTGACCTATGCCGAGATCGACCGGCTTTCCGCCCAATTCGGGGCCTGGCTGCAGGCCGAGGCGGGGCTGGTCAAGGGCGACCGGGTCGCGATCATGATGCCGAACCTGCTGCAGTACCCCATCGCGCTGTTCGGCGCGATGCGCGCCGGCCTCACCGTGGTGAACGTCAACCCCCTCTACACCGCCCGCGAACTCGAGCACCAGCTGAACGACTCGGGGGCCAGGGTGATCGTGATCTACGAAGGCGCCTGCCACGCACTGGAAAAGGCCCTGCCAGCGACCGGCATCGAGAAAGTGGTGGTCACCGGCATCGGCGACCTGCTCGGCTTCCCCAAGGGCCCGATCGTCAACTTCGTGGTGCGCAAGGTGAAGAAGCTGGTGCCGGCCTGGCGCCTGCCGGGGCATCTGGGCTTCACGGAGGTGGTCGCACGGGGCGCCGCGCATCGCCTGAAGGCGGTCGAGGTCGGCCCGGAGGACGTGCTGTTCCTGCAGTACACGGGCGGCACCACCGGGGTCTCCAAGGGTGCGGTGCTGACCCACCGCAACCTGGTGGCCAACACCCTGCAGATGATCGCCTGGCTGCCCGAACTGCAGAACCAGGGCGAGTCGGTGGTCATCACCGCCCTGCCGCTCTACCACATCTTTGCACTCACCACGAACTGCCTGGTATTCACCGCCGTAGGCGGCGAGAACGTGCTGATCACCAACCCGCGCGACCTCAAGGGCTTCGTGGCCGAGCTGTCGCGGGTGCGCTTCAGCTTCATCACCGGCGTGAACACCCTGTTCAACGGGCTGCTCAATACACCGGGCTTCGACAGGCTCGACTTCAGCGGCCTGAAAGTGGCTTTCGGCGGCGGGATGGCGGTGCAGGCTGCCGTATCCGAGCGCTGGAAGGCGCTGACCGGGCGTCACATCTGCCAGGGCTGGGGCTTGACCGAGACCTCGCCGGTGGCCACCTCCAATCGACCGAAGGATGAGGAGTTCAACGGCTCCATCGGGCTGCCGATGCCCTCCACGGAGCTCTCCATCCGCAACGACGCCGGCGAGGAGGTCGAGGTCGGCGAGGTCGGTGAGATCTGCGTACGCGGACCGCAGGTGATGCAGGGCTACTGGAACCGGCCCGAGGAGACCGCCAAGGTCATGCTCCCCGAGGGCTGGCTGCGCACCGGCGACGTGGGTCGCATGGATGCGCGCGGCTTCACCTGGATCGAGGATCGCAAGAAGGACATGATCCTGGTCTCCGGCT
Organism: Gammaproteobacteria bacterium; assembly: GCA_030830595.1. GTDB lineage: Bacteria > Pseudomonadota > Gammaproteobacteria > Steroidobacterales > Steroidobacteraceae > SG8-30. The sequence continues at coordinate 13,146 of JAURMS010000100.1, forward strand.
TCAACGTGTATCCGAACGAGGTCGAAGGCGTGGTGGCCGCCCTGCCGGGCGTGCTCGAAGTCGCGGCGGTGGCCCAGCCCGATCCACGCTCGGGTGAATCAGTGGCCCTGTTCGTGGTCAGGAAGGACCCCGCCCTGAGCGAGCGCGACATCCTGACGCACTGTCGCGAGCAGTTGACCGGCTACAAGATGCCGCAGGCCGTGTACTTCCGCGACGAGCTGCCGAAGAGCAACGTCGGCAAGATCCTGCGCCGCGAGTTGCGCGATGAGGTGCAGCGGCTGGCCGGCGGCCAGTCTTAGGACTAGCGCTTGCGGCGTGCGCGGGCGTGCATCGCGCGTCCGGCCACCAGGTGCGCCGCGATGTCGTCGCCGGCTTCGGCCGCGCGCCGCACCCCGGCTTCGATCATCCTCTCTGCCTGACGCGGCCCGACCCAGTTCACGATGGTCACCCACTTGCCCTTTTCCAGGTCCTTGTAGTGCTGGAAGAAGTGGGCGATCTGCTCGGTGAGGATGCTGGGCAGGTCCTGGTAGGTCTTCACCCCGCTGTAGAAGGGATGCAGCTTGTCGACCGGCACGCAGACCACCTTTTCATCGGGCCCGCTTTCGTCTTTCATCAGCAGCGCGCCGACCGGGCGGCAGCGAATGATGGCGCCGGGCACCACCGGTACCTGGCCGACCACGATCACGTCGACCGGGTCCCCGTCCTCCGAAAGCGTATGCGGCACAAAGCCGTAGTTGCCGGGGTAGTACATGGCGGTGTGCAAGAACCTGTCTACCCGCAGGACGCCGGACTCCTTGTCCAGCTCGTACTTCACGGGGACCCCTCCCTGGGGTATCTCGATCAGCACGTTGATGTCGTGCGGCGGGTCCTCGCCGATGGCGATCCGGTCGATGTCCATTAGCCTTCCTCGCGGTGATACTGTGGGCTGAGTGCGTGTACGGCGGCGATCATTGCCCCGGCGTGAGCGGGATCGACATCCTGGTGGATGCCGTGCCCGAGGTTGAAGACATGACCCTCGCCATGGCCGAAGGAGGCCAGCACGCGGGCCACCTCGGCCTCGATCACCTTCGGCGCGGCATAGAGCACGCAGGGATCCAGGTTGCCCTGCAGCGCCACCTTGCCGGCCGTGGCCGCCCGCGCGGTGGCCAGGTCGGTGGTCCAGTCGACACCGAGTGCGTCGGCGCCTGCCGCAGCCATCTCCGGCAACCAGGCGCCACCGCCCTTGGTGAACAGCACCAGCGGCACCCGCCGGCCCTCATTCTCGCGGGTCACTTCGGCCGCGATGTAGGCCATGTAGCGGAGCGAGAACTCGCGGTAGGTGGCGGGCGAAAGCGCCCCGCCCCAGGTATCGAACACCATCAGCGCCTGGGCACCGGCGGCGACCTGGGCGTTCAGGTACTCGATGGTGGCGCGAGTCACCACCTCGAGCATCTTGTGCAGCAGGGCAGGCTCTCCATACATCATGCGCTTGATGTGATCGAAGGTCCGGCTGCCACCGCCCTCCACCATGTAGGTGCCCACGGTCCAGGGCGAACCGGCAAAGCCGATGAGGGGCACGCGCCCGCCCAGCTCGCGACGGATCAGGGCCACTGCATCGATCACGTAGCGCAGGTCGGAAGCGGGATCCGGCACGAACAGCGCGTCCACGTCGGCAGCGGTCCGCACTGGCCGGGCGATCTTCGGTCCCTCGCCGGCTTCGAACTCGAGCCCCAGCTTCATGGCATGGGGAATGGTGAGGATGTCCGAGAACAGGATGGCGGCATCCAGCGGATAGCGCTCCAGCGGCTGCAGGGTCACTTCGCAGGCCAGTTCCGGGTTGGTGCACAAGGCCAGGAAGCTGCCGGCCTTGGCGCGGGTCGCGCGATATTCGGGTAGGTAACGACCCGCCTGGCGCATCATCCAGACCGGGGTACGGGGCGTGGGCTCCCGCAGCAGCGCCCGCAGCAGCAGGTCGTTGGCCAACGGCGCGCTCATGCCCGCCCTCCGAACACGCCGGCGATGGTCGACTGGATGGCCTCGGCCGCAGCCTGCGGGTCGGCAGCATCGCGGATCGGCCTGCCGACCACGATGTAGTCTGCGCCGTTGGCGAAGGCCTGCTCGACGTTGACCACCCGCTTCTGGTCATCGACGGGGCGATTCTCGACCGGCCGGATGCCGGGGGTCACGACGATCAGTCGGTCGTCGACACCCGCCCGCAGCGCCGCTGCCTCGAGGCCGGAGGAGACCACTCCATCGCAACCTGCCTCCAGCGCACGCCGGGCACGGGACAGCACCAGCTTGTCCACGTCGCAGGCGAACCCCAGGTCGTCGAGGTCGCCCCGATCGAGGCTGGTGAGCACGGTCACGGCGAGGATCTTCACGTCGCCCTTGGCAGCCGCCGCCGCTTCCATGATGCCCTGGTTGCCGTGCACGGTGGCGAAGGTCACGCCGCGGCCGGCCAGGTTGCGGACGGCGGATCCCACCGTGGCGGGCACGTCGAAGAACTTGAGGTCGACGAACACCCGCTTGCCCCGCTCCACCATCCAGTCCAGCAGCTCGAAATAGCCGCCGGCCATGAACAGCTCGAGCCCGAGCTTGTAGAACTGAACCGAATCACCGAGACGCTCAGCCAGCTTGCGGGCAGCATCCGCATCGGCAACGTCCATCGCAAAAATCAGCCGTTCGCGGCTCGGTACGGGGATACGGGTCACTGGCAGCTCCTGATACGGTTCCCAATGCTACTACGGACACCGGGGGGCGAGTCAGCCGTCACCCTCTGCACCGGGTGCCGGTTGAGCACGCATCACCAGCAGCTTGTCGATGCGCTGGCCGTCCATGTCGACCACCTCGATGACCAGGTCCTTCCAGGCAAATTGCTCGCCGGTCTCCGGCAGGCGGCCGAGCTGCGCCAGCACGAAACCGGCCATGGTGGAATATTCGTCCCCCGCCGCAAGGTCCTGCCTTTCGAGCGCACGTTCGGCGTCATCGATCGCCAGGCGCCCGTCCAGCAGCCAGGAATTGTCATGGCGCTTCACGGCCTCGGCTTCATCCTCGACGCCGCTCTCCGGAATGTCGCCGGCAATGGCCTGCAGCACGTCCGTCGAGGTCACGATCCCCTCAATCGAGCCGTGCTCGTCCACCACCACGGCCAGGTGCGCCGCCGCCTCACGGAAGGTCTCGATCAAGCGGAGGATGGTGGTGGTTTCCTGCACCACCAGGGGCGTCATCGTCCGGCTGGCCAGCCCCTTGCCGGCGGGATCGCGGATCCAGTCGAGCAGGGCGGTGGCGCTGGCAATACCGATCAGCTCGTCGACCTCGCCGCGACAGACCAGAAAGCGGGAGTGACCGCTGGTGCTGACCGCGCTCCAGACCGTTTCCGGCGAATCGTCGACGTCGATCCACAGGATGTCACCGCGCGGCACCATGACGCTGCGGACGTTGCGATCGGCGAGGCGCAGCACGCCCTCGATCATCCGATGTTCCTCGCGATGGAACACGCCCTCGCGAGTGCCCTCGGCGATCAGGCCGCGGATGTCGTCCTCGGTCACCTGATGGCGGGCGCTGCGGCGCTGCCCGAGCAGGCGCAGGATCAATTCCGTGGAACGCTGCAGCAGCCAGACCAAGGGCAGGCTGAAGCGCGCTACCCACTCCATGGGCGGGGCGAGTACCACGGCAATGGCCTCGGGATGCCCAAGTGCCCAGCGCTTGGGTACCAGTTCGCCAATGACCAGGGACAGATAGGTGACCCCGATCACCACCACCACGTAGGCCATGGTCTCCTCGTAGCCTGCCAGCCAATCGAACTGGCTGAGCCAGACGCCCAGCGGCTCGGCGAAGCTCGCGCCCGAATACACGCCGGCCAGCACGCCGATCAGGGTGATGCCGATCTGCACCGAGGACAGGAACCGGGTGGGCTCTTCCATCAGCCGGAGCGCCGTGTTGGCGCCCGGGGTGCCGGACTCGGCCATCTGCTGGAGGCGCACGCGACGGGAAGACACGATCGCCAGCTCGGCCATGGCAAACAGCCCGTTGAGGGCCACCAGCAGGAACAGGATCAACAGTTGCGAGGCCACGCCGGCATTCTAGCAGGGCGCTGCGGGCCCTCCCCGGCCTAACGACCCAGGAACATCCGGTAGGCGGGGTTGGTGGTTTCCTCGACGTACGGATAGTGCAGCTCGTCCAGGTGCTGCAGGAACTCCTGACGCGCCGCCGCCGGCACCTGGATGCCCGCCAGCACGCGGCCATGGTCCGAGCCGTGGTTGCGGTAATGGAACAGGCTGATGTTCCACCTCGAGCCAACCGCCTGCAGGAAGCGCAGCAGCGCTCCCGGTCGCTCGGGAAATTCGAAGCGAAAGAGCAATTCGTCCTCCAGGCCGGCGGCGCGCCCACCCACCATGTAGCGGACGTGCAGCTTGGCCATCTCGTCACCGCTCATGTCGGTGACCGGATAACCGGCTGTGGCAATTTCCTGCAGGATCGCCCGGCGCTCGGCCACCCCCGCTGACAAGGCCACGCCCACGAAGATTCGGGCGGTGGACCGGTCGGCATGCCGGTAGTTGAACTCGGTGACGCTGCGCCGCCCCAGCAGCCTGCAGAAGGCCAGGAAACTGCCGGGTTGCTCGGGGATCTCCACCGCAAACAGGGCCTCACGCTCACCGCCCAGGTCGGCACGCTCGGCCACGTGCCGCAGCCGGTCGAAGTTCATGTTGGCGCCACAGTTGATGGCGACCAGGGTCCGTCCGCTGACACCCTCCCGCGCCACCCAGCGCTTCATGCCGGCCACAGCCAGGCCCCCGGCCGGTTCGACAATGGCGCGGGTGTCTTCGAAGATGTCCTGGATGGCAGAACAGGTCTCGTCGGTGGTGACGGTGACGATCTCGTCGACGTAGCGGCGCGCCAGCCGGAAGGTCTCCTCCCCCACCTGCCTCACGGCCACGCCGTCGTGAAAGATGCCGACCCGATCAAGGGTGACCCGCTCGCCCGCAGCAAGCGCCGCCTGCATGCTGGCCGCGTCCTCGGGTTCGACGCCGACGATACGGACCTCGGGATACAGCGACTTCACGTAGACGGCGATACCGGCGATCAGGCCGCCACCGCCCACGGGTACGAAGATCGCATCGATCGGCGCCGGGTGCTGGCGCAGGATCTCCATGGCGATGGTGCCCTGACCGGCGATGACCTCGGGATCGTCGAAGGGATGGATGAAGGTCAGCCCCTCCGATCCGGCGATCTCCAGCGCCGCCGTGCAGGCAGCGTCGTAGTCGTCGCCACGCAGGAGGATCTCTCCGCCCAGGTCACGGACAGCCTCGACCTTGATGGCGGGCGTGGTGATCGGCATGACGATGACCGCGCGGATCCCGAGGCGACTGGCCGCCAGGGCGACGCCCTGGGCATGGTTACCGGCCGAGGCGCAGATGACGCCGCGAGCGGCTTCCTCGGCCCCCAGCCTGGCAATCTTGTTGTGTGCGCCCCTGAGCTTGAAGGAAAACACCGGCTGCAGGTCCTCGCGCTTGAACAGGACCCGATTGCCCAAACGGCGGCTCAGGCGCGGCGCCTCCTCGAGCGGTGACTCGATGGCTACTTCATAAACGTGCGCCTTCAGGATGCGCTCGAGGTACTCGGAATCCATCGCCCATTATCGCCGATCGTGGCGGCCTCGGCTTGAGGCAGCGAGTGCAACCCGGCAAGATGCGCGCCTTGACCGCCCCCACCGGACGCCAACTGATCATTGCCGCCGCCGCCATCGGCGCTCTCGGCCCCTTCGGCATGCATACGCTGCTGCCGGCACTGCCAGCCATTGCCGCCGATTTCCGGGCGGCGCCGGCCACCATCCAGTGGACCATCAGCCTGTCGCTGGTGGCCATCGCCCTCGGCAACCTGCTGGTTGCACCGCTCTCCGACCGCTACGGAAGGCGGCCGGTCACGATCGCGGGCCTGGTGCTGTACCTGCTGGGCAGCCTCGCCGGGAGCCTGGCCGGCGACGTCGCCACCCTGGTGGTGGCCCGTTGTGTGCAGGCCTTCGGTGCGGGGGCGGCCATGGCGGTCGCCCGTGCGAGCCTCAGTGACTTCTTCGGGCTGGAGCGTTCGGCCAGCGCGCTGGCCAGCACCGCCACGGTGGTGCTACTGGTTCCCATGCTGGCGCCGACGCTGGGTGGGTTTACGGTCGAATGGCTGGGCTGGCGGCACGTGTTCACGGCCGCGCTGGCCGTCGGTACCCTGGTCACGGCCTTCACCTTGTTCGGGACCCGCGAAACCCACGCCGCGGACCGCGGTGCCGGTGCGCCGCTGCGCAGCTTCGCCAGCTACTGGCAACTGCTGGGTCACCGCGAGTACCTGGGCCATGTGTTCTACGGTGCGGCCATGATGGGCTCGGTCACCGTCTTCATCACCTCGGCGCCCTATGTCGCCATCGAGGTCTACGGCGTGAAGCCCTCCACCTACGGGCTGCTGTTCATGCTGCCGGCGCTGGCGAGCTTCTCTGGCTTCTTCTTCACTTCGCGCATGGCGGGCCGACTGGGTGCCGAGCGCATGATGCGGATGGGGACCACGCTCACCTGCCTCGGCGGGCTCGCCCTGCTGACCGGACACCTGGCCGGACTCGAGCATCCGCTCGCGGTACTCATACCTGGAATGCTGGTGTGTGCGGCGAACGCGCTGTCCGCGCCCAACTCCACCGCCAGCGCCATTCGCTCGGCGCCCAACGTCGCCGGAGCGGCCTCCGGCCTGCTGGGCTTCACTCAGCTCTTGGTGGGAGCCATCGCGACCCAGTTGGTCGCGTTCGCCGCCCACGGCACGGCGACCCCACTGGTGGTGGCCATTCTCTGCCTGAACCTCGCTGCAGCCCTGCTGCTGCGAGCCAACCGGCGGGTTCGCGCCCGCGGGGTGTCTCCTACCTGACCAGAACCTCGACGACATCGTGGACCCGTCCCGACCGGTCCTGGAGCGTCACGCTGTGGCGGCCGCTTACCGGCCACCAGGCGGGGGCATCCACGCGCCGTCCATTCACGTGGAACTCGAGCCCGTCCGTCGCGCCATCGGCCAGGAGCGGGATCCGCTGGCGGTCCGTCGGGATATCGGGGTCGAGGGCAACAACCATGCCGCGCGGGGGCATGACGATCCGCGCAGGTCGGGTCGAAGGGTCTACCAGTTGCACCCGTTGCATCTCCGTACCAGGCAGGAAGTATTCACGCCGGTCTGGCTCGACACCTCGATCAAAACTCACCTGCCTTGCAATCAGCGCCGTCGGCACCTCGGGGGCGCTGCCCTCTTCAGACCCCTGCAGGAAGCGCATGATCTCGAACCAGACCGGGGCAGCGCCGCTTACGCCGGAAACGTCCCGCATGGGATCACCCTCGAAATTGCCGACCCACACGCCGACGGTGTATTGCCGGTTAAAGCCTATGCACCAGTTATCGCGCATTTCCACACTGGTGCCGGTCTTTGCCGCAGCCCATCCGGGCGTAGCAAGCGGGCTGGCAAAGCCGAAAGTGGCAGCTCGGGCGTTCCGGTCGGCCAGGATGTCACCGATCAACCAGGCGACCGCAGGATCGATGACCTGCCCGGGCTCAGGAGACTCAGGACCTGCCATCCAGCGCAGCGGGCGATACCGTCCGGCATCAGCCAGAACCCGATAGGCCGCAACCTGCTCAAGCAAGGTCACTTCCGGCGAGCCCAGAGCCAGAGAGGTTCCGTAGAAATCTGGATCGGGTTGCAGGCCGGCATAACCCAACTGTCCCAACAAGGCATGAAAGCGCGGCAAGCCGACCAGTTCGATGGTCCGGACCGCCGGTACATTCAGGCTGGAAGCGAGTGCCGTGCGCAGGCTTACAGGGCCCCGAAATCGCCGGTCGTAATTCTGTGGCACGTAAAGTCCGACGCCGGTATCCACGCCCGTTGGCGAATCGTCGAGCAGCGAGGCCGGCGTCAGGAGCCGCTGCTCCAGGGCAAGAGCGTAAAGGAAGGGCTTCAGGGTCGAACCTGCCTGGCGACGCGCCAGCACACCATCAATCAAGGCAGCGTTCGAGGCCGGGCCGGCGCTGCCGACCCAGGCACGCACCTCGCCAGTCGCATTGTCTACGACCAGCGCGGCGCCATCGCGCACCGCGTCCGGCCCGAGGTCGGACAGCTGGCTCGACAACACCTCGTGTACCCTGCGCTGGAGCCCGGCATCCAAGGTGCTCACCACCCGCTGTCCGGGCAACTTGAGCAGGCGCTGGGCCAGATGCGGCGCCAAACCTCCCTCGACCTTGATAGGCACCCTCTCCCGAAACACCTGCGCACGGCGCTTTATGTCGGCGCAGTCCGGCAAGGCAACCGAGTCCTGCATCCCAACAGCGGCACAGGCTCTCCTGGCTATCACCTCCGGTTCGGCATTAGGTGCCCTGAGGGAAGTTGCCAGCAGGAGTGACTCGGTGGCGTCGAGAGCCAGCGGTGAGCGCCCGAACAGGCCCTCGGCAGCGGCCGATATCCCGATCAACTCCCCCCGGAAAGGCGCCAGGTTGAGGTAGGCTTCCAGGATCTCGCCCTTGGTCCAACGCATCTCCAGGGCGGTTGCAGCCAGGGCCTGCCGCAACTTGGCGTTGATGGGTCGACTCCCAGCCACGGTCCCAGTCAGCGCCGGATCGATGCGGGCAACCAGTTGCATGGTCAAGGTGCTCGCACCGCGCAGGCGGCTCCCGTCCAGGCGGTCTCGCAGGGCCGCGGCCACCGCCAGCAGGTCGACACCGTAATGCCACCTGAACCGGCGGTCCTCGACCTGAACAACAGCCGCCAGCAACGCGGGCGACATCTCCGCCAACGGCACCCAGGGGAGGCGCCGGGCACTCTCGTCGACGCGACGCGACTGCAGGACGACGCCATAACGGTCGACGAGCCAGCTCTCCGAGGGCTGATATGACTGCCGAAGTTGCTCGGGAGAGGGCAAGCCGACGACAGCAGGCAGGAGCAACCAGCTCAAGCCCGCAAGGACCATCCCGCCGCACGCAGCAAATAGTGCAACGCGCCTGACTCGCGACAAGAGCCCAATCAAGGGCCTGCACCTACCTCAAAGGGTGCATTCGGCAGCAGGCCGAAACGATCCGCCTCGTACATCGCCTCAAGGCGGGTGGGTGGCAGGCGAAACTGGCCAGAAGCGTTGAGTCGCATGCTGTATTCCAGTTGCCACTTGCCCCGCGGCAGGTCTTCGAAATAAGCCCGGTAAGCGTCACCCCTGCGCTCGACAAAAGTCGGCCAGGCGGTGGCATGACCGCGGTCGGTGGGTTGGGGCGGTGGCTCCAGCCCCCTGCGCAACCCACCACCCAGGATGACGGCGCCCGCGGGCAGCGGGTCCTCCAGCA
>JAURMS010000101.1 GCA_030830595.1 Gammaproteobacteria bacterium
CCGCGTGGTCGACGTACACGGGGCAGCTCAGTCCGACCGGACCGATGGAGCCCGGGTTCGCGCCGGTGGCCGCGACGACTTCCGCGGCACCGGCCATTCTTAGCGGGCTGGCTACGCCCGGCAGTTTCTGGGCCTTCACCGCGTTCAGTTCATGGTCGCCGCGCAGGATCAGCGCAACCACGCCACCCTCTGCGGCGGCGACCAATAGCGTCTTCAGGACGGTCTCGGGTGGGCGCGCCAGCAACTGGCAGACCTCATCAATGCTGCCGACGCCGGGTGTTGCCACCCGGGTCATCTCCGCGCTGGCGGCCGGCCGTGGATGCCCGGGCGGCAGCGCTGCCGCCATCTCCAGGTTGGCGGCATAGTCGTCCGCGTCGGAGAAAGCGATGGCGTCCTCGCCGGAGTCCGCCAGCACGTGGAATTCCTGGGAAGCGCTGCCCCCGATGGCGCCCGTGTCGGCCAGCACTGCCCGGAAATCCAGCTGCATCCGGCTGAAGATGGCGGTGTAGGCCCGGTACATGGCCTGGTAGCCGTCTTCCAGCGAGGCCTGGTCAAGGTGGAAGCTGTAGGCATCCTTCATCAGGAACTCGCGGGCCCGCATCACGCCGAACCGCGGGCGGATTTCGTCGCGGAACTTGGTCTGCACCTGATAGAAGTTAACCGGCAGCTGGCGATAGGAGCGCAACTCGCGGCGTGCGAGGTCGGTGACCACCTCCTCGTGGGTGGGCGCGAGCACCATGTCCCGTTGGTGCCGATCCTTGAAGCGCAGGAGTTCGGGCCCGAACTGGTCCCAGCGGCCTGACTCCTGCCATAGCTCGGCCGGCTGGGCCACGGGCATGGAAATCTCGAGTGCGCCCTCGCGGTTCATTTCCTCGCGGATGATGGCCTCCACCTTGCGCAGGACGCGCAGGCCCATCGGCAACCAGCTGTAGAGGCCACCCGCGAGGCGGCGGATGAGCCCTGCGCGCAGCATCAACTGGTGACTCACCACCTCGGCATCGGCCGGGACTTCCTTGAGGTTCTGGATGGGATAGGCAGAAAGACGCATGATAGGAGCCGGATTTGGGCGCTCTGGTGCGCCGACGCGATATTCTATGGACTCCATCGGCCTCCTGCACGGCCACGGAGGTCGCAAGCATGACGGAAGAGCCAAAACCAAGGACACCCCGACGGGGGGCGTTCCTGCTGCCCAACCTGCTGACCACGGGATGCCTGTTTTCAGGCTTTTATGCCGTGGTGGCCGCCATCGACGGCAACCTGATCCAGGGCGCAATGGCCATTTTCCTGGCCATGGTGTTCGACGGCCTCGACGGCCGGGTGGCCCGCATGACCGGCACCGAGAGCCTGTTTGGAAAGGAATACGACAGCCTGGCGGACATGGTGGCCTTCGGCCTGGCGCCTGCCATCGTGTGCTACCAGTGGGGCGTCGACCGAATTGCCGAATACGGCCTGGCCTGGGGACGGCTCGGCTGGGTGGCCGCGTTCTTCTACACCGCCGCGGGGGCGCTGCGGCTCGCCCGCTTCAATGCCAGGACCGTAGCCGACAAGCGTTATTTCGAGGGGCTGCCGAGCCCCTCGGCAGCGGCCGTGGTGGCGGCCTTCGTCTGGCTGGCCACCAAGTACGGGCTCGAGGGGCTGCCGGCACTGGTGTTGGGGTTCCTGGTGACCGCCACGGCCGGGGCCCTGATGGTCAGCCGGCATTCCTATGCCAGCTTCAAGCATCGGGCGACCAGCGAGCGGGTGCGCTACTCGCGCCTGCTGCTGATTCCCCTGGTGTTCTCGCTGATCGCCATCAACCCGCCTGTGGCGCTGTTCCTGCTGTTCGGTTCCTACGCGGCCTCGGGACCGCTGGTCTGGAGCTGGCGTCGCCTGACGCGCCGCAGGCGGCCGCGGGAAGAATGACCCCGATGGACCCGGCACGCGCAGACCGGCTGCAGTCGCTCGGGGTGGTGCCCTATCGCCTGCGGGCGCCGACGACCTCGGTCGACCAGCCTTGGGAAACACTGAAGGCGGAAGTGGCCCGCTGCACCCGCTGTGCCCTGTGCGATTCGCGCACCCAGACCGTGTTCGGGACAGGCGCGCTGGATGCCGAGTTGGTGGTGGTGGGGGAAGCTCCGGGCGCGGAAGAAGACCGGCGCGGTGAGCCCTTCGTCGGCCGGGCCGGGCAGTTGCTGGATGCCATGCTGCAGGCGGCGGGTTGGGCGAGGGAGCAGGTGTTCATCGCCAACGTGCTGAAATGCAGGCCGCCGGGCAATCGTGATCCCTCCGCGGAGGAGATCGAGCGTTGCCTGCCTTACCTCGGCAGGCAGCTGCAGTCGCTGGCACCGCGCGCCGTCCTGTGCGTGGGCAGGGTGGCTGCCCAGGCACTGCTGGCGACCGACGTACCCATCGGACGACTGCGTGGCCGCGTGCATGCCGGCCCCGGGGGCTTGCCCCTGGTCGTGACCTATCACCCTGCCTACCTCCTCCGTTCTCCGGGCGAGAAGGCCAAGTCGTGGGCAGACCTTAAGCTGCTGCGCGCCACCCTGGGACTGCGGCGTGGCGGCTGAGGGTCGGGTGATGCGGATTCGGCGTATGCAGCTCACCGACCTCGACCAGGTCATGGCGCTCGAGCGCGAGGCCTATGGCTTTCCATGGACCGAGCAGGTTTTCCGCGATTGTCTCCGGGTCGGTTACGAGTGCCGGGTGGTCGAGGCCGGTGGACTCGACGTGGCCGGCTACGCGGTGCTCTCGGTCGGCGCCGGGGAGTGCCATCTCCTGAACCTGTGCGTTGCGCCGGCGGTGCGCCGTGTGGGTGTGGGCCGCGCATTCCTGATGGCCATGCTCGGGAAGGGTCGCGCCGGCGGTGCGCTGCATGCCTTCCTGGAGGTGCGCCCGTCCAACACCGGCGCCATTGCCCTGTATCGCACGGCGGGTTTCGAGCGGATCGGCCTTCGCCGCGGTTATTACCAGGCCGAGGGTGGTCGCGAAGATGCGCTGGTGTTCCGTCGGCCCCTGGACGACCTCGCGGCCTGAGGGCCTGCGTGCGCTAGAATCCGCGCCCCATGGAACAGTTACCGCCGGACATCGCCCGCCGCCGCACCTTTGCGATCATCTCGCATCCTGATGCGGGCAAGACCACGCTCACGGAAAAACTGCTGCTGTTCGGAGGCGCCATCCAGATGGCCGGCACGGTGAAGGGTCGCAAGGCCACCCGCCACGCCACCTCGGACTGGATGAGGCTCGAGCAGCAGCGCGGCATCTCGGTGACCTCGTCGGTGATGCAGTTTCCCTATCGCGAGCGCATCGTGAACCTCCTCGACACCCCGGGGCACGAGGATTTTTCCGAGGACACTTATCGCACCCTGACGGCGGTGGACTCGGCCCTGATGGTCATCGACTGCGCCAAGGGCGTGGAGGCACGAACCATCAAGCTGATGGAGGTCTGCCGGCTCCGGGACACGCCGATCATGACCTTCATCAACAAGCTGGATCGGGAGGGCCGCGACCCGATGGAGCTGCTCGATGAGGTCGAGCGGGTACTCGGCATTGCCTGCGCACCCGTGACCTGGCCGATCGGCATGGGGCGTGCGCTGCGCGGTGTCTACCACCTGCTTGAGGATCGCATCTATGTTTACGATGCGGCCGAGGGCGGGCGAGCAGGGCGCAACCGGGTGATCGACGGCCTGCAGAGCGAGGCAGCTCGCGAGCTGCTGGGCCTGGATGCGGACGCCTACCGCGAGGAGGTGGAGTTGGTGCGGGGTGCAACGCCTGCCTTCGACCGGGACGCCTACCGTGCCGGGCGGCAGACGCCGGTGTTCTTCGGCTCCGCTATCTCGAACTTCGGGGTCGAGGAGCTATTGGCGTTTTTTGTCGAGCATGCCCCGCCACCCCAGCCCCGCCCCACCACCACCCGCAGCGTCGATCCTGGCGAGCCGGCCCTGACCGGTTTCGTCTTCAAGATCCAGGCCAACATGGATCCGGCGCACCGTGACCGCATTGCCTTCCTCAGGCTCTGTTCGGGCCAGTACCGTCGCGGCATGCGCCTCAGGCACGTGCGTCTCGGCAAGGAGGTGAGGGTGGCGGATGCCTTGACCTTCATGGCCTCGGATCGCGAGCGGGCCGAGGAGGCCTGGGCCGGCGACATCATCGGCTTGCACAACCATGGCACGGTCAACATCGGCGACACTTTCACCGAAGGCGAGGCACTGGCCTTCACCGGCATTCCGAACTTCGCTCCCGAGCTGTTCAGGCGGGCGGTCCTGCGCGATCCGCTGCGCATGAAGGCCTTGCAGAAGGGTCTCGACCAGTTATGTGAGGAAGGAGCGACCCAGCTGTTCAGGCCCCTGCGCAATAACGACCTCATCCTGGGCGCGGTGGGGCCGCTGCAGTTCGACGTGGTGGCCTTTCGCCTGGCCGACGAGTATGGGGTGGAGTGCGGCTTCGAGCCGATCAACGTGGCCACCGCTCGCTGGATTCGCGTCGGGGACGAGCGGAAACTGGAGTCCTTCCGCAACAAGGCTTACGATCACCTCGCCGTGGACCACGCCGGGGAACTGGTCTACCTCGCCCCCACCCGGGTCAACCTGGAACTGGCGATCGAGCGCTCCCCCGATGTCCGGTTTTCCGAGACGCGTGATCACTTGACGGCATAGCGGTGCTGGGGCTCCGCGAGGGGGTTCGGATGCGGAGCTTGCTGAGGCGGCCGGTGGTGTCCTGGGCCCTCTACGATTGGGCCAATTCCGCCTTTGCCACCACGGTGATGGCGGGCTTCTTCCCCGTGTTCTTCAAGCAGTACTGGACCTCGGGCGTCGAGGTGTCGGTCAGCACCTTCCGCCTAGGCCTGGCCAACGGCCTCGCCAGCCTGCTGATCGCCTTGCTGGCACCGCTGCTCGGCGCCATTGCTGATCGCAGCGGCCTGCGAGTTCGCTTCCTGATGCTCGGCATCGTCCTCGGCGCTGCCGGCACCAGCGGGCTCTACCTGGTGGCAGAGGGCCAGTGGCAGTTGGCGGTCTTCACCTACGTGCTGGCCTCGGTCGGCTACTGGAGCGCAGAAACCTTCTACGATTCCCTGCTGATCGACGTCGCCGCCCCCGGCGAGTACGACATGGTTTCCGCGCTGGGTTACAGCCTGGGCTATGTGGGCGGTGGCCTGCTGTTCGCACTGAACGTCTTCATGACCCTGCGGCCGGAGGCGTTTGGACTGGCCAGCGCCAGCGAGGCGGTGCGCATCTCCTTCCTGATGGTCGCGGCCTGGTGGTTGTTGTTCTCGATTCCCGTGCTGGTCTGGGTCCGCGAGCGACGCCCGCGAAATCCCCTGCCGATCCTGCCTGCCATCGTCGCCGGCTGGCGGGAGTTGCGACAGACCATCCTGCACATCCGGACCCTGAAGCCGCTGGTCTGGTTCCTGGGTGCCTACTGGCTGTACATCGACGGGGTGAACACCATCGTCAAGATGGCGGTGGACTACGGCCTGTCACTGGGCTTTCCACAGGAGAGCCTGATCGTGGCCCTGCTCATCACCCAGTTCGTGGCCTTTCCGGCGGCGCTGGGCTTCGGCTGGCTGGGTGGGCGGATCGGGCCCATCCGGGGCATCTTCATTGCGCTGGCGGTGTATGCGGTGGTGACCGTAGCGGCTTACTGGCTGGACAGCGAGGCCGAGTTCTACGCGATGGCGGTGACCATCGGTCTCGTGCAGGGAGGTATCCAGTCGCTGTCGCGCTCCTACTTCGGCAGCCTGGTGCCGGAGGGCCGCCAGGGCGAGTTCTTCGGCTTCTACAACATGATGGGCAAGTTTGCCGCCATCGTCGGCCCCGTCCTGGTCGGCGTGACCGCGCTGCTGACTGGCAGTACCCGGGCCGGGATCCTCTCCATCCTCGTGCTGTTCGTGGTAGGCGGCGCCATGTTGTGGCGCGCGCACAGCGTTCAGCTGGCGGCTGCCGGCTCCGGCCAGGCAGCCGGGTCCACGCCGTAGAAATCCCGGAGGCCCGTATATAGCCGCGGGTGGCTGTCGGCCATGCTCGCGGGCGCCTCAAAGAAAGCCTCGCTCGCCACGGCGAAGAATTCGACCACGTCCTCTGCACCATAGGGGTCGAGGAGGGTGTCCTCGCCGTGGTCGATCGCGGCCCGCAAGCCAGCCAGTTCCGCCTCCAGCAGCGACTCACCGGGTCCGCCGGTCTCGGCATGGAGGTAGTGAGCGAACTCGTGGACCACGACGTTGTAGGCGGTTGCTGCGCTGCGGGCGTTGACGTCCTCCCAGGACAGCAGGATCCGCGAGGTGTCCCAGGCCTGGCCCGACAGTGCTTCTGGACCCTCGGTGACCACTCCCCACTCGTCCTCGCGCGGTTCGTTGACCACGAACCCGGCCGGATACAGCAGCACCGACCTCAGGTCTGGAAACGGCAGGTCACCGCGGCCGAGTTCCAGCAGGCAGGCCTGAGCCGATACGGCCAGCCGCATCAGGTGGGTGACCTGCAGGCCGCCACAACCCACGAAGACCTTGTCGACCATGAAGGTGGCGGTCAGGCGTTCCAGTTGGCTCCGCAGGCCGCCCGGCATCGCGGCATAGGCAGGCATGCGCTGCCTGAGGTACATGCGGTCGGCCTCGCTGAGCCCGTGCTCACCGGCACGGCGCAGCCGACGCTCGGCCAGGGCGGGCGCCAGCAGGAGCCAGGCGATGACCGCGGCCGCCACCACGAGTACCGGCAGGAGCAGCCGGATCACGCCCTGAAACGCCGGACCAGTGCCGACAGCCTGGTCAACGGCAGTCCGTCGGTGACGGGTTCATAGCGCGCTGTCAGGTAGGCGCGGGTGATGGCTCTGGCCTCGCTGGCGAGCTCCGGACGTGCCTCGACGACTCTTGCCAGGTAAGCCGTGGCCGACTCCTCAGGACGACGAGGAAGTCCCGC
>JAURMS010000102.1 GCA_030830595.1 Gammaproteobacteria bacterium
AAACCCTCCCCCGCCCCTGTTTGCGCCGGCGACGCCGCAGGCTTCGATCCAGCCCGCCAGCCACGGGTGCGCGGCTGGGGCCAGACGCCGGACAACCGGCACTTCATTCCCGGCGACATTGCCGGTCTGGATGTGGCGGACGTACCCCGACTGCAGCTCAAATGGGCGCTCGCCTATCCCTCCACCGTGAGGGTCCGCTCCAGGCCCACCTTTGCCTACGGCGCGCTGTACACCGGCAGCCAGGATGGCACGGTCTACGCCCTGGATGAAGACAGCGGGTGTATCCGCTGGACCTACCGCGCAACGGCCGAGGTCAGGACGCCCGTAGTCGTGCAGACCGCGGCCGAGGCCGGCGACGCTGCCCCGCTGGCTTTTTTCGGCGACCTGATCGGCCGGGTCTACGCGGTGAATGCCCTGACCGGAGAGGAGATCTGGCGGCACAAGGCGGACGACCATCCCAGCGCGACCATCACCGGTTCCCCGGTCTATCACGCCGGCCGCCTGTTCGTGCCGGTTTCCTCCCTGGAGGAAGCCATGGCCGATCCTGACTACCCCTGCTGCACCTTTCGCGGCAGCGTGATCGCCCTCGACGCACGCAGCGGGCAACTCTTGTGGAAGACCTGGATGATCGACGAGGTCCCACAGAAGGTCGGAGAGTCCCGGATTGGCACACCCGTTTACTCCCCCTCGGGTGCAGCGGTCTGGAACACGCCCACCCTGGATCCCGCCAGGGGCGTGCTCTACGTGGGCACCGGAAACAACTACACCGGTCCGGCCAACGATCGAAGCAACGCCGTCGTGGCGCTCGACCTTGCGACGGGCGCGTTCCGCTGGCACTGGCAGGTGGTGCCCGGGGATGCATGGAACGTAGGCTGCATGATCGGGCTGGACACCTGCCCGGAACCTGCCGGTCCGGACTTCGACATCGGCTCCGGCACCATGCTCATTGCCCTGCCAGACGGCAGTGAGCGGTTGCTGGTAGGACTGAAAAGTGGCCAGGCGCTGGCGCTGGATCCGGACGCCCCGGAGCAGGGCATGCTTTGGACCAACCGGGTCGGCCGCGGATCGATTCAGGGGGGCATCCAGTTCGGTATGGCCTACGACGGCCAGCGCGTTTACGTTCCGATCGCAGACATGGCGAATTCCAACGATCTGTCCTCTGCGGAGCGCGAAGCCGAAGCCGGCCCGGCGAG
The DNA here is from genome assembly GCA_030830595.1 of Gammaproteobacteria bacterium. Taxonomy (GTDB): domain Bacteria; phylum Pseudomonadota; class Gammaproteobacteria; order Steroidobacterales; family Steroidobacteraceae; genus SG8-30. The sequence continues at coordinate 1,194 of JAURMS010000102.1, forward strand.
GCCCGGACTCTATGCCCTCGACCCGGCCAATGGCCAGTTGCTGTGGAAAACGCCTGCCGACGATGTCTGTTACGGGCGAACCTTCTGTGACCCGGGCATCCTCGCCTCGGTAGTCTCCATCCCGGGCGTGGTGTTTGCGGGGCACATGGATGGGCGCCTCCGGGCGTATGCCTCGGAAGATGGCCGGGTGCTGTGGAGCTTCGATACTTCGCAGCCGCTGCCCACGCTGTCGGGCGGCCGAGGCCAGGGCGGATCGGTCGGCGGAGGCGGCCCCGTGGTTCACGATGGCGTCGTCTACGTCAATTCAGGCTACGGCCTGTACTTCCACATGCCCGGCAACGTCCTGGCTGCGTTTTCGGTCGACGGCAAGTGAGTCCTCCTGGCTGCCTGCATCCGGTACAGGTGGCCTACCATGTGCCGGATCCCGAAGCGGCAGCGCTGCGCTTCGCCAGGGATTACGGCTGGGGACCGTTTTACCTCATGAGGCATATCCCACTGACCTGGGCGCGGCACCGCGACCAGCCAGCTGAGTTCGATCACAGCTCCGCCTATGGCCAGGCCGGCGAGGTGATGGTCGAACTGATCACCCAGCACGGTAATGCGCCCTCTGCGCTGCGCGACCTCTACGGCCCGGAGCAGACCGGCATCCATCACGTGGCCTGCTTCGTTCCCCAACTTCCCACGGCGCTGGAAGAGGCACGCAACCGGGGCGAGGCCGTGGCACTGGAGGCCATGACGCAGAACGGCGTGCACTTCGCGATGGTGGACACCTCGACCCAACTCGGGCACATGCTCGAGCTCTACGAGCAGACACCGGCGCTGGCAGACTTCTATGCTTTCATCCGGCGAAAGGCTGCGGGCTGGGACGGCTCGCGACCCCTTCGCGAACTCAGCTGAGGAGCACACATGGGCAGATTGCAAGGCAAGGTGGCAGTGATTCTGGGGGCGGCTTCACCGGACAACATGGGGCAAGTGATCGCCCGTCGCTTTGCAGCCGAAGGCGCTCGTGTAGTGGTGGCTGGCCGCAAGGAGGCGCCGCTCAAGGCTCTTGCCGAGGAGATCGGCGGTGAAGTCGGTCTCTGCGACATCACCTCCAAGGCAGAGGTAGAGGCGCTGGCGCGCCAGGCCGAGGCGTTGAGCGGCCGGATCGACGTGGCCGTCAACTGTACCGGCTGGGGCCTGCTTGCCAAGCTCATGAAGACCACCGAGGAACAACTGGATCAACTCGCCGCACTGCAGTTCAAGGGGCCTTACTTTTTCCTGCAGACCTTCGTTGGGTCGATGGCGAAAACCGGCGGGGGCTCGGTGATCAACTTCACCTCCGCATCGGTCTACGCCCTGCTCCATCACCATGCCGCCTACATCGCCACCAAGGCCGCCGGCGATGCCTTGGTGCGCTGCTTCGCCAATGAGTTCGGCAGCCAGGGCGTCAAGGTGAATTCCATTGCGCCGGGCTACACGGAAAGCCCCATGACCGCGCGAGAGAGCCAGATGCCGGGCCTGATCGAGGCCTTCCTGCCCAAGTACCCACTGGGGCGCCTGGGCACCTCTCAGGACATCGCCAACGCCGCCCTGTGGCTGGCTACCGACGAGAGCTTCATGACCGGCCAGGTGCTGCAGGTGAACGGCGGCCTGACGCTGCGCTGCAATCCTTCACCGGAGGAGATCAATACCTCGATGAAGGCTGCAGCGCAGCAAGCCTCAGGCGGAAAGGATCAATAGAGATCCCTGCAGCGGCCGAGGTAAGCCTCCTCACCCAAGGGGGCACCCTCCTCATCGAGGAACTGCAGGAAGATGTGCGGGTTTCCTCCGGCGCCGCCTACGCCCCAGCCCTTGCGGGTAGTGAACTGGGAAGGTGAGAGCATGACGCGCGCGGTCGCGTCAACGGTTTCCTCGTGCACCACGCTGTTGTAGTTGTTGTCGAAGAACAGCGTACCCACCACTCCACCGCTGTGGGCTTCAAGATCGATGGTGAGGTCGCTGCCCTTGCTGGTGCACTGCACGGCCTGCACCATCGCGATGAGTTGCCCGCTCAGTTCGATGGGCTGCTGCAGTCCCTGGCGAAAATCCTGTACGCAGCGGCCGAGGTAGGTCCGGTCACCAAAAGGCACGAAGCCCGGCGCGAGCTCGGTACCGATGTCTGCAGCCTGGAAGCTGATGTGCGGGTTGCCGCCCACTCCTCCACGGGAGGGCTGCTTCGGGATGGTCACGCTGCCACCCCCCGGCACGATCTCGAAGGTGACCTCGCTCAGCAGGGCCAGCTCATGGGTGCCTTTCATGTTGTTTCGAAAGGCGACCCTGGCCTGCGCCCCACCCGTCACGAGCACGCCCTCCAGGTCCACGGTGCTTCCGGTGTTGTCGCAGGTCACGCCGGAGAATTCGACCGTCAGGTCGGCTGGCATGGTCCATTCGGTCGAAACCTGGCCCGCGGCCAGGGCCGTCGAGCTGAGCAGGCATCCACCTAGCAAAGGTAATAGTTTTTTCATGGCAATCCCCTGTATGTTGGCAGTCAGGAGTGCCAGTTAATCGCGAACCGCCTGGGTCGCGAATCGTGGATTTAACCTATG
>JAURMS010000103.1 GCA_030830595.1 Gammaproteobacteria bacterium
GCCGGAAGGCGAGACCCTGCTCGACTTCACGCTGCATGACGCCCTGGCTGCAGGCGTCAACGAGTTCGTCTTCATCCTTCGCCGCGAACTGGAAGCCGAGACGCTGCGACGCTTCGCCCCCCGCCTGGCCGGACGCGCCGGGCTGCGCTGGGTCTGCCAGGAGGCAGGCGCATTGCCCGCGGGACTGGCTGTGCGCCAGCGACCCTGGGGGACCGGCGCGGCCGTCCTGTCGGCACGGGATGCAGTGAACGGTCACTTCTGGGTACTCAATGCAGACGACTTCTACGGTCGCGAGACCTTCTTGAGCATGGCAGCTGCACCGCAGGACACCTGGACCCTCGCCGGTTTCGAGCTGGGAAATACGCTTGCCGAGTCTGGCGGGGTATCGCGCGCGCAATGCCTCCTGGACCGGGATGGCTTCCTGCAGGCCATCAGGGAATGCCGCGAGGTCCGCCGCGAAGGAGACGGCATCACCTGCAAAGATTGGCTTCCCGGCTGGCCGGCGCTGGACGCATCGACACCGGTGTCCATGAACTTCTGGGGCTTCGACCAGCGGATCTTCGCCGCCCTCCAGGCCGGCTTTACGGCCTTCGCCGCCTCGCAAGCAGCCGGGTCCGACGGTGAATTTAACCTGCCCGACGCCGTCGGGCTCGCCCTGCAACAAGGGTCGGCGCGGGTCAGGGTCGTCCCGGCGGCAGGCCCCTGGATGGGATTGACCCATCCCGAGGATCTTGCCCAGGCAGCGCAGCACATCGCCGCCTTGCGCGAGCGCGGCGTTTACCCCGCAAGGCTGTGGTGACATGAACGTCAAGCTGGCGGACATCTTCTGTCGCTTTGCCGTCGGTGACTTGCCCTGCGCGGCAACCCTGCTGACCTCGGGTCACATCAACCAGACCTGGCGGGTCGATACGACCTCCGGCGCGAGCTACGTCCTCCAGCGCCTGAGCCCGGTGGCCTTCCCCGACCCGGACTCGGTCATGGCCAACAAGCTGGCGGTGACGCGACACCTCTCGACGCGGGCTGCCGCAGCCGATGCCGCGCGCCCCGTACCGCGCTTCCTGGCGCTGCGGGAGGGTGGCTTCCTGTTGCGGGACGAGGACGGCGGGGCCTGGAACCTGATGCCCTTCATTGGACCTTCCCGCAGCTATCTCGCGGCGCCCGATGTCCACATCGCCCGGGAAGCCGGCCTGACGCTCGGCGAGTTCCTGAGCCACACCAGCGATCTCGATCCCACCCTGCTGAACGAAACCCTGCCGGGCTTTCACGACCTGGGTCGACGCCTCGGCGAGTTTGATGTCGCGCTCGCCTCGGCCGACGCCGGTCGGCGCAACGAGGCTGCGCAGGCCATCAGGGACGTTGGCGAGCTGCGCGAATCCATGCTGGTGATCGAGCGACTCAGGGTGGCAGGCGTCATTCCGCCGCGCGTGACCCATAACGACACCAAGTTACCCAACATGCTGTTTACACCGGAGGGCAAGGGACTCTGCATGATCGACCTCGACACCGTCATGCCCGGCATCCTCCATTACGATTTCGGTGACGCCGTACGCATGCTCTGCAACACCGGCGCGGAAGATGAGCCCGATCCGGATCGCATCGGGATACGACTGGACTACTTCGAGGCCTTCATCGAGGGAATGTTCGGCAGCAGCCGCCTGGCGCCGCAGCCCGGAGAGACGACGGCGCTCGCCGACAGCCCGGCCGCGATGGCCTTCATCGTGGGCCTGCGCATGCTCACCGACTTCCTGGAGGGGGATCGCTACTTCACCACCGCCTACCCCGGCCACAACCTGGTGCGCGCCAGGGCGCAGCTGGCACTGGCTGGACGGTTTGCCGAGGCACGGGCCCGGCTGGAGGACGCCCTCGAATCCGCGCTTCAGTCGGCAGCGGACTCCGGCCGGACCGGCTGACCATCCACCAGCAGGCGGTCGTAGACCGCCTCGCGAAAGGCCTCGATGAACCCGCTGGCGGCAGGGGGAGGCGCCTCCACCTGGGTCATCACCACACCCACGAAACCGCGGTCGGGATCGATCCAGAACTGGGTGCCCTCATAGCCCCCGCCGATCCACAGCCCGCCCTGGCCCTGACGACCATCGGGGAGCCTGCCGTTGTTCACCCAGAGGTTGTAGCCGTTGTAGCCCGCGGGGTTGTCGGTCAGGGTGTGGGGCGAGGTCATGTCGGTGATGGTGGCCTCCTCCAGCAGTCGATGCCCGTTGAGCGTGCCGCGGGCGAGGATCAGGCGCAGGAAGTCTGCATAGCCATCGGCCGTGGCGACCATCCCCTCGCCACCGAGGTTCAGGGGATACTCGCGGGAGTACATGGGGACACCGGCCCCGAACAGCTCGGGTTCCTCACCGTTGAACACCCTCAGCGTGCCACCGTCACCGGTCACCCGCGGCAGCAACTCGACTCCATCCGGGAGGCCATACTGCAGGCCCTCGATGGAGGCGGGCCCGGTCAGGCGCTCCTCCACCAGCGTCGCCAGGGGCTTGCCGGTTGCACGTTCGGCCACCAGACCCAAGACGGTGGTACCGGTGCCGTAGAAATAGTCCTCTCCCGGCTGCTGGATGAGCGGCAGGCGGCTGAGTCGCAGGATGAGGTCGTCGCTGCTCGTGGCCTGGGTCAGGTCTTCCTCAAGGAACAGCTCGTCGAGGCACTTCACCCGCGTGATTCCGTAATAAAACCCGGCGCGATGATGAATGAGGTCCGCGACCGTCATCCCGGGTCGGGCATCAACCAGTGGCAGGGGGCAGGTCTCGGCGGCCGCAGACTCAGCCGGACCCGACGGGCCGTAGAGGGTGCCTGCGACTTGAGCCAGGTTTTCCCCGGCGGGCCCAGTGGCCACCTTCAGGCTGGCGAATTCCGGGATGTAGCGAGCGACCGGATCGTCGAGGCGCAGGACGCCGTCCTCGACCAGGTCCATCACCACGCTGATGGTGCCCAGCTTGCTCATCGACCAGATCCGGAACCAGGTCTGGCCATCCAGCGGGGGCCCCTCGAGCAAGGCCGGGTTCGCCGCCGAGTGTTCGTAGATCAGGTTGCCGGCCTGGTCTTCCAATCGCGCATACAGGAAGGGATAGGCGCCGCGCTCCACGTAGCCGGACAGGAAGCCATCCAGCCCCGGACGGTCGCGCAAGTCGTGGCGCGTGTCGGAACCGCCGCAACCCGCCAGCACCAGACAGCCTAGAAGCAGCCCACATCCCTTGCCGCGCATCACACACTCCGCTGATGAGGAAGGCCTCATTCTGCGGCCCGGCCGAGGCTGCGACAACTGCGGCTCAGCGTGGCTTGCCCTTGGTGCGGACCTTGACCGTCACGTCCCTGAGCAAGGTCGAAGTGGCCCCGGCCTCATCGGTCACCTCCAGGGTGACCGGATAGGTTCCACTGACCGCAAACACGTGTCCGGTCACGGTGCCGGCCCCCGCCGTGCCGTCACCGAAATCCCAGGCCCAGTTGACCACCGGGCCCTCCGCATCGCTGCTGCCGCCACCGTCGAAGCTGCAATCGAGTTCGCTGCACTGAAAATCAAAGTCCGCCAGCGGCGGCTGGTTAGGCAGTGCTCCGCATTCACCCCAGGAAGAGACGGCGGTTCCGCCGGCCGCGAATCGGGCCGTCGCCCGCACACAGGCCGCCGGGCCAGCCAGCGCCAGAAATTCCAGCCCGACCGCATAGCGCCGCGCACCGTTCAGCCAGTAGTTGCCGGTCCTGACGTGCACCCCGTTGAACAGGCCCTCGGCAGGCGTGCCGGGAACCTGGGCGTCCAGGTGCAGATAAGGGCTGTAACTGGGGCCATGATCCTCGTGGTAGGGACACTCGCGCAGGCCGCCGGCCCCGAAGGAGTCCCACGGGACGGACGCGGAATCCTTGTGGCTGTACTGGAAGTTCCAGAGCTCCATGTTCCAGCGCGAGGGCAGCACCTGGTAACCCCTCGGGTCCGGGACATTGCCCGGCTGGACAATCTCGGCACCAGACAGGTCGAACAGGGCAAGTTCGACCGCCACCAGGTCGTAGCGGCTGGACTCCACGGTGAGCGCCACCCTGGACGCATCGGCAGCCGAGAGGTCGACCGTCGTGAAGGAGATTGAGGTGTCCTCTACCACCGGCCAGGCCAGCAGCCGCGCCGGGTGCACGGCATCACGCTGCCAGGCCGACAGCGGATCGTCTGCCGGCGCATCCCGGACTTCGAAATGCAGGTGCTCGAAGCCGCTGGCGCTGGCGCCGGTGTACCCTATGAGCTGGCCCTTCGTGACGCTGGTGCCCGGCGCCACCACCCAGCCGCTGACGTGCAGGTACAGGCTGAAGTAACAGCCGCCACCACCGCTGCAGGTGGTAAAACCGGGGCGATAGTGGCGCAGCTTGATGACCGGATCGGAGTAGGCGGCATCTTCTCCGGCAAGGTCCACCCGACCGTCGGCCACGGCGAAGATCGGTGTGCCGATCGGGGCAGCCAGGTCGATGCCACGGTGGAAGTCGTAGCGCCCCCCTTCCGAGGCCAACGGGCGCGGCCCAAAGGTGGAGTTGAAGGGCAGGTCCGCGTGCTCCGCCGTACCCCAACGACTGGCCGGACACCCCTGTTCCGGCTTCCAGCGCCGGGGTTTGTTGTCCATGATGCGCCCGCACAAGGGCCAGGCCGCGCTGGGATCCATGGCCTGCGCCGCTGCCGGCGTTTCGACACCAAGGATTCCTAACAGGCCAATCGCCACCCACACGAATCCTTTCTGGAACCTCATCGACGTCCTCCCTCCCGCAACCCCGCACAGGCTGCCAGTGCACAGGTGGGCCGGCGTCCGTACTTTCCTCAGGCCGTCATGCGGCGGTGTAGCCTCCATCCACCGGGAAGACCCCGCCGGTGATCCAAGCCGACTCATCGCTGGCGAGAAATACCGCCAGATTGGCAATGTCCTCGGCGGTGCCGAGCCGCTTCAGCGGATAGCGGTTGGCGTTGGCGGCCAGTGCCTCCTCCAGCGGCATGCGGTTACGCAGATCCAGGCCGCCTCGTCTTTCGTAGGTTTCCTTGACCAGCGCGGTAGGCACCGTACCGGGACACACGGCATTGCAACGTATACCCAGGTGGGCGTACTCGATGGCGGCCTGACGGGTCAGAGAGATGATGCCGCCCTTGGCCGCGGCGTAGGCGGCGATCCCGCTGAAGCCTACCAGCGCCCCAATGGAGGCCTGATTGATGATGGAGCCACCGCCAGCGGCTTCCATCGCC
>JAURMS010000011.1 GCA_030830595.1 Gammaproteobacteria bacterium
CATAATCGGCCAACTTTCTGCCCAATCAATTTGGCCGAATATGATTCCACGCTCTCTCCAGCAAGAACTAGGATGGAGCGCGAAACGTTTCTATTGGCGTGAGCGCTTCACAGGGAGGGTGCATGCAGGCTTTCAAGCGAGTTATCAAAGCTACCGGGGCTCTGCTGTTGATAGGCGCAATAGCCTTCGCCACCTGGTTCACCAAGCCCTGGGACGACCTCCAAAGCTGGCGCTTTTTCCTTACCCAACCCGTAGTAGCGTGGCGCGCTGATATATTTACCCACTGGGGAGTGATACAGCCGCTGGCAGAGCTGCGCGCATCAACAAATCCCAGGGTATACAAGCGAGACCTCACCTCACCCGATACAATTTCCTATTCACTGGATGGAAGGCGCATTCCACTCACCAACTACCTGGATCGAGCGAACATTTCAGGCCTGATGGTGCTACATGACGGTGTGATTAAGCTGGAGTACTACGCGCACGGCCTTGACGCAGAAAGCCGGAATCACCTCTGGTCGGCCAGCAAGAGCTTCACATCCACCCTTGTCGCGATGGGTGTCTATGATGGCAAGATCAGGAGCCTGGACGACAAAGTGGAGGAATACGCCCCGCAGTTTGCCGGCACTGCCTACGGCGAAACACCGATCCGGCATGTGCTGATGATGTCCTCGGGTATCGATTTCTTCCATGACAAGGGAACACCGAATCGCGGCGACATGTACTGGGATATCATGCAGGACAGACAGGATTTTGATAAATGGGTGGCAAAGCTGCCCCGGCGGGTGCCCTCCGGCACGGATTTCAACTACATCGCCACCGATACCCACGTGCTCTCGGCCGTCTTAAGGGGAGCCTATGGCAAGCCATTCCCCCAAATCGTTCAGGAACGGCTATGGGAGCGTGGTGGATTTGGCGGTGATGCGAGTTGGGGGCTGGATGGCGTTGGACACGCCATGGGCCACTTGAGCCTGTCGGTGCGACTGGAGGAGTTCGCCAACCTCGGCCAGCTTTATGTCGAGGACCTGATGCTCAATGGCGAGCAGAGCGTGCCCGATGACTGGTTTGCGATGGTCGAAAACCCGCAGGCAGACTTCCAGGAGCCGGGTTTCGACGAGGCCGGCAACATGCGGGAAGGTTACAGCGTGCAATTCTGGATACCCCATGATTATGACCAGGAATTTATGGCTGCAGGGGCATTCGGGCAATATCTCTTGATAGATCGCAGGCAGGGAACGGTAGTCGCGCAGTTTTCAGTTGGCGAACCCGTACTGTTCGCTAAAAAAGAAGACCACATCTCGCCCAAAGAGTTTGCTGCGGTGATGCGAACGCTGGCAAGTAAAGAGACATTTAAATAAGTAAGGCAATGGAAGTGACAACCGAGCCGATGGAAATCGACGTCTTCTGGTCTTTTCGCAGCCCGTGGTCCTACCTTGCGACCAGGCGGTTGCGCCAATGGCAGGAACAGTACCAGTTACAGGTAAACCTCCGGGTTGTATATCCCCTGGCGATTCGATCTCCGGAATTTTTCGACCAGGTGCAACCACAGTGGTTTTCCTACTTTGCCACGGATATTTTTCGTGTCGCGCAGTACCTGGAAATCCCTTTTGCCTTTCCCAGGCCTGACCCGGTTATTCAACTGGTCGATGAGACCGGCCGGCGCGAAACTGCGTCCAACCAGCCTTACATCCACCGTCTCACGCGACTCGGTGCGTTGGCGGAGGAAATGGGAGCTGGCATTGAATTCGCGGATGAGGTGTCATCGCTCATCTGGGGCGGTACGGACGGGTGGGACGAGGGCAATCGACTTGCGAAGGCTACAGAAAGGGCTGGGCTTGATCTCAAGGAAATGGCCCGGATTATCGTCGATGAAGAGGAACGGCTGGAGGCATTGATCGAGCAGAACCAGGTCGCCCATGAAGAAGCAGGCCATTGGGGAGTTCCGACCTGCGCGTTTAGAGGTGAGCCGTTCTTCGGCCAGGACCGGCTCGATGTGCTGCTTTGGCGGCTTAAGAACGCGGGTCTGCAGGAGCGGCAGGCCAAGTAAGAGGAGGGGTCGCTCCCGCTAGTCCCAAAGATGATAGATTTCTAATTCCCTTGCGGGCTGTGAACATGGCCGAAATTGATTCCAAGGTTTCGCCCGTTTTCCCTAGACTTGGCGGTACACGTTCGCAGCATAGCGCTCACGGTAAAGTAGCCCATGAAGAAAATACTCGGCCTAGCCCTCGTACTCGTGGTGGGTGTGTTCGCGGTCAGGACCTATCTCGATAACAATCGGCCTCACAATCCAAAGGTTTTCGGTCCACCTGCGAAAACCCAGTGGAAACCGGTAGGTGCTCGCTCCGCGGGGCAGCATGGCTACGACATCATCCCAGAACCGACCAATTGGAACGCCATCCATGTTGACGTGGCGAACTCCGACAGTGTGTGGGTTGCCGCTGCGCCGATGTTCGAACTCGACTGGGTGGCAGAACCGGCATACTTCGTCGGCAATGGCCCGCTGTTTGATAACGAAGGCAATCTCTACTTCAGCCCGCAGTTCTACCACGGCGAGCGTGTGGTGCTGGTCTCTCTCGATGCCGTCACTGGCAAAAGACGCTGGGCGATACCCGCCACAGAGGATATACAGGCCGGCAGCGCCGCTTTCATTCTGAACGACCCGGAGAACGCGGGATCCCAGATCATCTATATCGTGGGCTATGACAGGGTCATGGCCCTGCGCCCGGACGGCTCGACGGTGTGGAGTAATGCTACCGGTGCAAGCTCTCCAACGTCCGAGCCAGGCAGCCCGACCAGGATCAGTTTTCACAGCTTGAACTATCATCCCGCGACGGATTCGCTAGTAACGGTAACCAAGGACGGCGCCCTCTTTGCTTTCAGCCGCAAGACCGGAGAGCTGATAGCGCCCATCGGACAACTACCCGGCGCGCCGGCCATCAGCGGCAAGGGTACCAAGATACCCAAATTTGTTCTTAACAGGGTCGATCCGCTGATGGATGAAGCCTTTGGGAAAAATAATGCCGGCAAGAGCCTGTTCTCATCCGCCGTGAATTACATCTATGGCGGCGGCGGTATCGTGACCAACTATTTCAGTATCGACCCGGACAGCAGCCGCATCTACATGGCAGCTACGGCGGAAGATGCAGAAGACGGCACGGAAGACGGCAGGTCGGAGCTCGGCGCCATCTACGCCCTGGATCTGGTCGACAACGGCAAAGGCGGCCTGCAATTTGAGATACTTGGCCGCAAGACGTTCCAGGGCGGCACCGGGTCAACCCCCGCACTGAGTGCCGATGGCCAGCGCCTGTACGTATCAGACAACGAAGGTCACGTTATCGCACTGGACAGTGAACTGAAGGAAGTATGGCGCGTGGACGTGGGCGAACCGCTGGTGGGATCCATCACGGTATCACCGGATAACCACGAGTTATATGCCGTCACCCAGAACGACGTGATCCAGTTGATCGATAAGGGTGACCACGGCGAAAGAACGTGGACTGCGGAACTGAACGGCTTTGATGGCTATGCCGATGTCGATGTACAGGTCAACGCCCTGACGGCAACCGCCACGGCCAACGGCGTGGTGATTATGATCGGCGGCGGCAAGAAACTGCTGGGCAGGACGCTGATGTTGCATGTGGGTATGGGCCTGCTGGACCGGGACACCGGCAAGCTGCGCTATTTCGCCGAAGGGCGGGAGGATTCCCTGGCCATGAGCGTCGTGGCCCCCGACGGCAGTCTTTACGTCGCCCATTCCCCCTTGCGCCGCGCCGTCGGCAAGGCCATTTATCCGGACCTTACGCCGGATATCACCGGTGGTATTGCCCGTTTCAAGCCGATCCGGCTGGACCTGCTCGCGCGAGATGCCATCTGTGCCGCCGAGGCACGCGCTGCCAACGCCAGTGAGCTTGACCATGCAACGGAACCGGCAGCCATCAACACGGATATACGCCAGATCAAGGTGTTGCTTACGCAGGCCGAGAGCGCCATCCCCAAGGCCATCGGCGACGGCGATATGACGTCTGAAGATGCCGCTACACTGAATGACCTACTTAAGAAAAGCACCGTGAATCTGTCACCCGCTACCCTGGGACAAGCGGCGAGGGATATGGCCGCAGCCTGTTCGCTGTTCGACTGAGGGAGGCTGGATATGAAAACGTTTATCTGCGCCGGCGGATTTTTTGTCGCTCTGGGCCTGGCGGCTGTATATCCTGCGTTGGCCGCTGACCAGGCGCCATCGAATAACCCGGCTGCCGTTGATGGAAGCGACCACGAGGCGCGACTGGTATCGGCTTTCTTCGGACTCGACAATGACCTGCCTTTCGGGGCCAACAGGCTGTGCTTCGGCGCCTCTGGCAAGGACGGTATGCCTGTTGTGTTTTCACATACACTTGACCCCGACACACTACAGGCTGAGGACTTTGAGGTTGTCACACAGTCCGGGGACGTTCGCACCCCCAAATGCGTCACCCTCCGGCCAGCGCAGGACCCCGGCGAGCTGAGAACCGTACTACTCATCGGTGAGTTTGGGGACTCGCCTGACAACCCTCCCGTATCGGTCAAGGTAGTGGGTGACCTGCTCTCGGATGGCGCGCCTCCCGTCAATTTCAATGGCACCCGGACAAATGTCACGCCGCTTGTCGCCGGCCCCTCCATGGTACTGGCAGAGCCAGTACCGGAAAGTGAATGGACACGTAAAACCTCATCCACGTCATGCCCGAAAGGCGTCAAGCAGGTTATCCGGGTGACGTGGGATGGGGGCGTGCGCCGGCCGGATGGGGATGAACCCGGTGAGGCCGAGCGCGAGCTCTATCGGGTGACGGTAAAACGTCCGGACGGCTCCAGTGACGAGATCAATCCGGTTGCGCTGGCGGAGCTGGAGGACACGGATAACAATCACTTTCTCTGTCTCGATACGACTGATCCGGCTGTCGCGATCAGCTTTCCCGCGGGACACCTAGTTGATCCAAATAAGGACATGAACCCCGATACGCGTATTACTGTCAGTCGAGTCGTGAACTGAAAAAACCTTGCGCTGGTGTGCCCTGAAAGGGGTTTCTTGGTGAAGTGAGAAACCCAGAGCTCACACTTCGGACTGAGTCAACTCCCCCACTAGTGACTGGCGAAATCGCCTTTAGAGAAAAACGGGGATTCTGGGCCTGACGGCCCGTCTCCCAGTCACTGTTAGCCCACCTCCAGAAATGCAAAAGCCCGCTGAATTAGCGGGCTTTGCTGAGATTCTGCGGTCAGTCTCTGTTTAGAGTCTCTGATCCGCAGACTGCATGGCGGACTGGTCAGGTTTCGAACTCTCGGTAGTAGAAAGACTGAACCGTGATCAAAAGACTGGGCTTTTACCAAGTGATCCCGACGAAAAAAGCAATTTCTGATAATCATTAGATGCACGCTTTTCTTGGCGCGACTTAGTTCCTTGTCACCGAGAAACAAAAACACTGTGTAATCTATTTTATGAATGAGTTGACGCAGACCGGCGGCAGGTGAAACCCGTAAAATCAATCGGGGATTAGCCATTGATCGACAACTCCTGTCCCGCAATCGATTTAGTGGACACCGGTGCAGATGATCCGTGGACTATATGAGTTCGGAAAAACCCTTCAGGAGCCCTGCCGTAACCGGTAAACCCAGGGATGCAAGTGTTTCAAGATATTCCTCTGTACTCCTCCTGGGATTTTTCAGGCGCTCGCGAATCCGCTTGGCGGCGGCTATCACTGCTCCCGGACTCAGGCCAAATTGATG
>JAURMS010000104.1 GCA_030830595.1 Gammaproteobacteria bacterium
CGACGGGGTGAATGATGCGCCCGCTCTCAAGCAGGCGGACATCGGCGTGGCGATGGGCGAGTCGGGGACCGACGTGGCGCGCGAGGCGTCCGACATGGTCCTGCTGGACGACAACTTCGCCACCATCGTCAACGCGGTGCGGGAAGGCCGCCGCATGTATGACAACGTGCGCCGCTTCATTCGCTACGCCATGACCGGGAACTCGGCGGAGATCCTCGCCATCCTGCTCGCGCCTTTCCTCGGTCTGCCGCTGCCGCTGCTGCCCATCCATATCCTGTGGGTCAACCTGGTGACGGACGGGCTGCCGGGGCTTGCCCTGGCCGTGGAGCCGGCGGATGAGGCCGTGATGCGAAGGCCACCGCGGCCGCCGGCAGAGAGCCTGTTCGCGGGCGGGCTGTGGCAGCACTCGCTGGGGGTGGGGGCCTTGATCGCCGCGTTGACGCTGCTCGGCCTGGCCTGGTCCCTCTCCATGGGCAGCGAGTCCTGGCAGACCCTGGCCTTCACCACCCTGGTGTTCGCCCAGCTGGCTAATGTGCTGTCGGTGCGCTCCGAGACGCGCTCCCTGTGGTCGCTCGGTATCGGGTCCAACCGACCGCTGCTGTGGATCGTCCTGGCCTCTGTCGGCGTCCAGCTTGCGCTGATCTATACCCCGATGGGGCAGCGCTGGTTCAACGTCCAGGCCCTGCCGCCCCTTGAGCTGGCCTGGGCGCTGGGTACCGCGCTGGTGGTGTTCGGGGTCGTGGAATTGGGCAAGTGGCGTCGCGCGCGGCGTGGCAAATCCGTATAGGCGATCCCCGCTCCTCGATTGAACATATCGCCACGGGCCGGATCGTGGATGGCCGGCCGTGAAGCCCAATCAAAGGAGGAATTGAGATGACGAACTTTCTGCCCAGCCGGCGCTTCCAGGATGTCTTCGAGCGCATGGATCGCATGTTCGGCCCCTTCGCCTGGCCCCGCGACATGGGGATGAAGATGGAGTGGAGCCCCACCGCGGACATCATCGAGTCCGACAAGGAATACCTGGTCAAGGCCGAGCTGCCCGAGGTGGCCAAGGAAGACATCACCCTCGAGGTGCGTGACGGCATGCTCGTGCTGCGCGGCGAGCGCAAGTACGAGAAGGAGGACAAGTCGGAGAAGGTGCAGCGCATGGAGCGCTTCTTTGGCGAGTTCGAGCGCAGCTTCGTGCTGCCCGAGGACGTCGATGCCAGCCAGATTACTGCCGAGTCCAAGGACGGCGTGTTGAGGGTACACCTGCCGCGGACCAAGGCCAGCAAGTCGTCGGCCGTCCAGGTGCGCATCCAGTAACCGGCGCACGGCGGATGCGGGCGGATCCCGCATCCGCTAAGCTGCCCCGCCCATGCAGAGACGGCGCGGCAGCAGCAGGCCCGAAGACGCCCTGAAGCGGCAACCGCTGGCGCGGCTACCGTGGTGGCTAGCCGCCCTGTCGCGCTTGCCCATGGGCGTCCTGCACGGACTTGCCTCGATCCTGGCCGGATTGGCCGGCGTCCTGCTGGGCTATCGGCGTGCCATCGTCGAGGCCCAGATCCGGCGCTGCTTTCCCGACTGGTCCGCCTCGCAGGTGCGGCAGACCCGGCGGGGCTTCTATCGCCATTTTCTCGACGTCATGGTCGAGTCCTTCAAGGCGCTCACCCATACCGCGGCCGAGCTCGATGAGCGGATGTCCATCGAGGGCTTCGAGGCAGCCAGGCGCTACCTGGACTCGGGCCGCTCCGTGGTGCTGGTGACCGCGCACACCGGCAACTGGGAGTGGGCCCTGCAGTCGGTGTCGCTGCACATCGGGCACCCCACCCTGGCGGCCTATAAGCCCCTGCACCAGCCTTTCTGGGACTCCGTATTCCTGCTGCTGCGCAGTCGCTTCAGTGCGCAGATGGCCCCGGATCGCCGGCTCCTGCGGCAGGTCCTGCGGGGCAGGGGGCAGCCGAGGCTGGTGTGCATGGTGGCGGACCAGGACCCGACGCTGGCAGCAGCGCGGCGCAGTGAGACGTTTTTCGGCCAGCCCACCTGGTTCTTCATGGGACCCGAACTGGTCTGCCGCACCCTTGATGCGCCGCTGATGTACGCCGCGGTCACCCGCGAAGGCCGAGGCCGTTATCACTTGCGTATCGAGTTGCTGGGAGATCCACGTGACCTGCCCGGAGAGGGTGAACTGCTGGGTTGTTTCGTGACCCGGGTGGAGCGCCACGTCCGGGAACGCCCCGCCGACTGGCTCTGGGGCTACCGTCGCTGGAAGCAACGCGGCGGGCGCTAGCTCGAGCCGAGGCGCTCCGTCAGCAGCGCGGCCAGCGCATCGATGCTCGGATGATCGAACAGGTCCGGCAATTCCAGCACGCCCGGGAAGGCGGCGTCGAGTCGCTCCTGCAGGTCGACCAGCTCCAGCGAGCTGGTGCCGATGTCGAACAGGTTGTCCTGCAGGCCGACGCTGCGTCCACCCAGGGCCTCGCTGACCATGAGGGTCAGTCGCGAGCGCAAGTCGTCCGTAGTCGCGGCCTGTTCCTGTTTGCCTGCCTGCTCGCCGCGCAGGCGGGCCAGTTCGGCCAACTCCGCGGCAAAGCTGCCCATCTGGTAGTCGCGCGCCAGCTGTGCGCGCTGGACCTTGCCGCTGGTGGTCTTGGGAATCCGTGGTACCGGCACCACCTCGGAAAGCACCAGCCCCGACTGCTCGTTGAGCATGCGTGCGACGTCGGCGGCGAGGGGCAGGAAATCAGCCAACGCACCCCGATGGGTGACGAAGGCCACCAGCACGTCCTCGCCCGTGGCATCACTGCAACCGGCCATCGCCAGCTTGCCGAGTTCAAGGCCGAGTCCCTTCTCGACCATGCCCTCGAGGTCGTGAGGATAGAAGTTCTGGCCGTGGACGATCACCACTTCCTTCTGCCGTCCGGTGATGAACAGCTCGCCATCTTCGATGAAACCGAGATCGCCCGTCCTGAGCCAGCCGTCGGCGGTATGCGCCTCCGCGTTGGCCTGCGGGGCGTCCAGGTATCCCGCCGTCACGTTGCCGCCGCGAATCTGTACGTGCCCGATCCGCAGCTCGGCGAGTGCCTGGTCCGAGTCGTCCGCCACCCGCAACGCGCAGCCGGGTATGGCGCGTCCCTCGCAGACGAACTCCACGCCATCGGGGTCACCGGCTTTGAGCGGCGTCGCGCTGGCTCCCGGCTGCAGTGAATTGCGCGCCAGGGTGAGGCTGCGAAAGCAACGCCCGAGCGGCGGAAAACTGACCGCCAGCGAGGCCTCCGCCAGGCCATACACCGGCAGCATGGCCTCCTGGCGCAGTCCGCTGCCTGCCATCCTGCCGAGGAATTCCCGGCAGAGTGACGCGTTGATCGGCTCCGCGCCGTTGAACAGGATGCGCACTGCCGACAGGTCCAGTGGCGGCAGCTCGCGGGTCTCCAGCGCCCTCAGCAGGTGGCGGTAACCAAAATTCGGGGAGGCCAGCAGCGTGCAGCGCCGCTCCGAGGCCACTTCCAGCCAGCGCAGCGGCCGGCGGATGAACAGGTCCGTAGGCATGAGGTGAATCTCCATGCCGTTGGCCATCATCATCAGCACCATGCCGATCAGCCCCATGTCGTGGGTGAGCGGCATCCACGACAGCGGCCGGTCTGACTCGCTGAACGCGGCCGCCTCAGTGGCTCCACGGGCGTTGACGAGCAGGTTGGCATGCGTGAGCACCACGCCCTTGGGGGTGCTGGTCGAGCCAGAGGAGAACTGGATGAAGGCGGTGTCCGAGGCGGCGGCCAGGTGCCTCCGGCCCTCGCCGCCCGCCGCGTCCGCGGCCAGCTGCTCCACCAGCAGGCTGCGGGTGGAGAGTTCGCGAAAGAGGGCGCCCGCGCCCTCGCGTTCGGCCAGCGGCGCCAGGCGCTCGAGGCTGCGCTCGTCGGTGAGCAGCCACGGACGGTGCAGGCGGGCGGCGATGCGCAGCAGCTTGAGGCGATGCTCCTCGCTGATGCCGACGCCCAGCGGCACCGGGATCAGCCCCCCTGCCAGCCCGCCCCAGAACCCATCCAGGAACACGACGTTGTCGTTCACGAAGAGGATCAGGGTATCGCCCGCCTGGGCGCCGCGCTGCTGCAGGTGCCACAGCAGCCCCAGCGCCCGGCTGCGGAGTTCGGTATACCCGATGCGTCGCTCCTGCCCCTGGCCCTCGACGTGGGTGATGCCACGTCCCTCCAGGCGGCTGGAGTCGAGCAACTCGACGAGGGTCGACGCTTCGATCATCATGGATTCCGTGCTGGAGCCGCCGCGCATACTACTACACCACGTGCGGATTCCTGCTGCGCTCGATCCGCTGCAGGAGGCCGCGTTGCTGGCTCTCTTGCCGGAGCCGCGGCGCTCGGCGTGGCAACGCCAGCGGGATCCGGCGGCACGTATCGCCACCCTCTGCGGCATCGACCTGCTGTGCCGGCTCGCCACCCGGGCGGGCCTGGCAGCGCCGCGGGTCGGGGACCTGGTCTACCCGGAGCGAGGCAAGCCCGCCTGGCGTGATGGCCCGACGTTCAGCATCGCTCATGCGGGGGGTGTGGTGGCTTGTGCGCTGGCCAGCTCCTCGCTGCGCCTCGGTCTCGACATCGAGCCCTCGTCCCGGGTGACGGCGCGGGTCCTTCGCCGCATCGCCTCGCCGGAGGAGCTCATGCATTGCCGTGCGCTCGGCTGGTCCCCGGCCGAGCTCTGGACCAGCAAGGAGGCCGTGGTGAAGGCCACGGGAGACGGGGTCTTCCGGCTGGCCGAGGTGAGGGTCGAGGCCGGGCGCGCCCATCTCGATGGCCTGGCCTTTCACCTGCTGCGACCGGCCCTGCTCACGGGCTTTGCCTGCACGGTCGCGAGCGACCTTCCGCTGGCCCTCGAGATGCTGCAGGTCGACGACTGACGGTTGCCTCGCTGCCTTGCCTGCATGACAATCGCCGCGCTGGTATCCAATGTCTCAACCTATTTCGCCCCAGAAAAAAACTCGCCGGCAGCTGACGCCTGCTCGCCGCCTGGCCTACCTGCTGCTGGCTCCGGTGGCCTTCGGCATCGTTCGTCTGTGGTGGGCCACGCTCGGCCGCACCGAAGTCGTGGGCGCGGAGCACCTTACCGGCGCCCTCAAGAGCGGGGCGGTCCTGCCCGCCTACTGGCACGGCCAGCAGCTGTTGCCCATCCGCTATCTGCTGGGATTGGCGGGCTCGGGCCTGCGCCTGGGATTCCTGATCAGCCCCTCCGTCGACGGCGAAGTGCCAGCCATGCTGGTCAGGCGCTGCGGGGGGCACGTCATCCGCGGATCGTCGAACACCACGGGCGCCAGGGCCATGCGCGACTTCTACGAGGCCATGACCCTGCACGGGGTGTCGCCGGCGATCACGCCCGATGGCCCGACCGGGCCCAGGCAGCAATGCAAGCCCGGGGCCCTGCTGCTGTCCCAGTTGTCCGGTCGGCCGATCCTGCCGATTGCCTTTGCCAGTCGCCGGGTGTGGCGATTGAAAACCTGGGATCGCTTCGTCTTACCGAGGCCCTTTACCCGTTCGGTGCTGACGGTCGGTGAGCCGATCCAGGTCCCCAGGCGGCTGGGTGAAGAAGGCCTTGAGGGATGGCAGGCCAGGCTGGCCACCGCCCTCGGGGATCTCTACGAACTCGCAAGGCAGCGTCTGGACGGTGTGAAAACATGATGAACTGGCCTGAACAAGGCGTCTTGTCGGTGGTCGTGCCGGTCTGCAACGAAGCCGAAAACGTCGCGCCGCTTGCCGGTGAAGTGGATGCCGCGCTGCGGCCACTCGGCGCCTATGAACTGATCTTCGTGGACGATGGCAGCACCGACGAGACCGCCGCCCGGGTGCAGAGCCTGCGTCCTGGTTTGCCCGCCGTGCGGCTGCTGCGCCACGACCGGCGCTGCGGCCAGAGCAGGGCGGTGGCGAGTGGGGTGCGGGCCGCAAGGGGCGAGTGGGTGGCCACCCTGGACGGCGACGGCCAGAATGATCCGGCGGACCTCACTCGCCTGCTCGAGTCGCTGGCGGGCGCTGCCGCGCCGAAGCCTGCGCTGATCATGGGCAACCGCGTCACCCGTCGAGACACCTGGTTGCGCCGGGTCTCCTCTCGGGTGGCCAACGGTGTACGTGGCCGCTTGCTCGGCGACGGCACGCCGGATACCGGTTGCGGGCTCAAGCTGTTTCATCGGGCCACCTTCCTCGAGTTGCCCTTCTTCGATCACATGCATCGCTTCCTGCCCGCGCTGTTCCAGCGCCAGGGCGCGCGGGTGATCTCGGTGCCTGTGGGCCACAGGCCCCGGACCCGCGGGCAGTCGAAGTACGGTGTGGGCAATCGTCTGTGGGTCGGGATCGTCGATATGGTCGGCGTGATGTGGTTGCGGTCGCGATTCAAGGCGGGCGTCGGGGTCACCGAGGAATGAGCAGCGCCGTTCAGCGCCGGGATTACCTCTGGCTCTCGCTCGCCGCACTGCTGCTGTTGTTGCCGGGACTGGGTCTTCGCGACCCATGGCCCGCGGATGAACCGCGCTTTGCGCTCATCGCCCGCGACATGGTCCTGACCGGCAACTGGCTGTTTCCGATGGTGGGGGGCGACCTCTATCAGGACAAGCCACCGCTGTTTTTCTGGACGCTGGGGGTCTTCTACTGGCTGACCGGCAACCTCAAGTTCGCCTTCCTGCTGCCCTCCCTGCTGGCCGGTCTGGGTACCGTGCTGCTGACCTACGACCTTGCCAGGAGGGTCTGGGATCGGCACACAGCGCTTTGCGCTGCAGGCCTGCTGCTGTGCTCCCTGCAGTGGGTCATTCAGGCCCGTGCCGCCCAGATCGACATGCTGCTGGCCTTCTGGACCACGCTGGGCCTATATGGGCTGGGTCGACACCTGCTGACCGGGCCCGACTGGCGGGCCTACACGGTGGGGGGGTTCGCCTGCGGGCTCGGGATCATCACCAAGGGCACCGGCTTCCTGCCGATGTTGCTGCTGCTCGCCTACTTTCCGTTGCGCAGCCGCATGGCGGGTCTCTGGCGAGGCGAGGGCGGCGTGCGCTGGGCCCTCGCTCC
>JAURMS010000105.1 GCA_030830595.1 Gammaproteobacteria bacterium
AGCCGGCTGACACGGCCTCAAACGGGTTGAAATCCACCAGCCTGCAGAGGAATCGCAGCAGAAACTGGAGCGGGTGATGGGAATCGAACCCACGTTAGCAGCTTGGGAAGCTGCAGTTCTACCATTGAACTACACCCGCTCGCGGCGTTGATTCTATGGGCGTTGCGGAGCATCCCGCAAGCCAGCCGCGCGGGGTGAGATCCGATTCCTTGTCGCTTTTTCGGTGGGTCAGGCCTGCCCGACGGTGCTACCTTGGCCGCCATGAGAACGCTACCCCCCCTCCAGGAAATGCGCCGCGCCTTTCTGGGAGGCGACGCCAGCTACGACGGGGTGTTCTACACAGGCGTCAGGACCACCGGCATCTTCTGCCGACCCTCCTGCCGGGCCCGCAAGCCACGGCCCGAGAATGTCGAGTTCTTCTCTACGCCGCGTGAGGCCAGCTTCTCCGGATACCGCCCCTGCAAGCGCTGCCGACCGCTCGATGCCGACGGCCATCCGCCGGACTGGGTCGGTCGCCTGCTGGAACGGGTCGACGCCGACCCGGCCTTTCGCATCCGCGCCGCCGACCTGCGCGCGGCAGGCATCGACCCGGCCCGGGCGCGCCGGTATTTCCTGAAGCACTATGGCATGACGTTCCAGGCCTATTGCCGGGCGAGGCGCCTGGCGAATGCCTTTCACCTGATCAGGGAGGGAGCAACCGTGAGCGAGGCAGCCAGCGACGCCGGATTCGAGTCCGAGAGCGGCTTTCGCTCGGCGTTCGCGCAGGCATTCGGAACCTCGCCGGGCGAGGCCGGCAAGCACGACGCGGTGGCGCTGGACTGGATCGCCTCTCCGGTCGGGCCCCTGATCGCCGGGGCGACGACAGAGGGCGTCTGCCTGCTGGAGTTTACCGATCGCCGCATGCTGGAGACGCAGCTGGCGACCCTGCGGCGGCGCCTCGGCGTACCGCTGATTCCGGGCCGGAACCGCTGGCTCGACGTCCTGCGAAAGCAGCTGGGCGAGTACTTCGGCGGCACGCGGGTGGCGTTTGACATTCCGCTCGTGATCCGCGGGACCGACTTCCAGGAGTCAGTCTGGCGGGCGCTGCTGACCATCCCCTATGGCGAGTCCTGGTCGTATCGCGACCTGGCCCGGCGTATCGGTAACCCGACGGCGGTGCGTGCCGTGGGCACCGCCAACGGCATGAACCGCATAGCGATCGTGATTCCCTGCCACCGCGTGGTGAACGTGGACGGACGCCTGGGGGGCTACGGCGGGGGCGTCTGGCGCAAACAGTTCCTGCTCGACCTGGAGCGCGGACAGGGCGCGATCTCCGCTCCGGCGCCTGCATCACCGCCGGTCAGGCGATCAGCCTGAGCAGGCGGGGATAGGAATTCGGAAAGAGGCGCGAGATCCAGAAGAGCGACGTCGCCTTGTTGCCAGTCAGGATTCGCCGCTTGCCGCGTTCGACGCCCCGAAGGATGTCGGCAGCGCAGCGCTCGGGCGGGGTGATCAGCAGCTTGTCACCCTTGGCGGCGACACGGGCCTCGGTCTCGTCGGCCAGCTTCACCCTGCGGCTGGCGCGTTCGATGTTGGTCCTGATGCCGCCCGGATGCACGCATACCGCGCGCACGCCGGTGCCTTCGAGTTCCTGCCACAGGCACTCGGTCAGGCCACGGACGGCGAACTTGGTCATGTTGTAGGCGCCCTGGGTGGGGAACCCCACCAGGCCGAAGATGCTCGAGATGTTCACGATGCAGCCTTCGCGCTGCGCCAGCATGATGGGCAGGAAGGCCTTGGTGCCATAGAGCACGCCCCACAGGTTGATCCCGAGCTGCCACTCGTATTCCTCGATCGCGGTGTGCTCGACCGTACCCACGAGCGCGACGCCGGCGTTGTTGAAGACGAAATGGGCGGCACCGAATTCGCGCCTGACCTCTTCGGCGTGAGCAAATACGGCCTCGCGCGATGACACGTCGAGCGTGCTGCCACGCGCTTCGCAGGTCTTTGGCAGCAGGCCCAGGGTTTCGTCCAGCCCCGAACGATTGATGTCCGACAGCGCCAGCCGCGCGCCGGCCTGGCCAAGCTGGATCGCGAGGTGGCGGCCGATGCCCGAGCCGGCACCGGTGACGACGGCGACTTTTCCCGTGTAGTGACTCATTGTCCTTCCTTCAGTTCCGCGAACGGCCCCGGCTTCCATCCCCGCGGGTTGGCAAAGAAGTCGTTCTCCCACTCCTCGATCGCCCTGAGCGCCTTCTCGCCCACGCCGGGATTTCGATCGGCGACGTTGTAGGACTCGCCCGGATCGATCCGCAGGTCGTAGAGGGCCGGGAAACTGGAGATCAGCTTGATGGTCTGCCGTGTCTCCGGATCGGTGTGCGTGTACCCGGCAACCCGATCGCCGACCAGCGAGCCCGGACTGTCGAGTGGTGTCGGCCAGTAGTAACGGTCCACGTAGCGATAGTACTTCCAGGGTCCCATGCGCACGCCGTCTATCACCCTGTCGTCGAAGAACAGCAGCGCCTCGTGCGG
>JAURMS010000106.1 GCA_030830595.1 Gammaproteobacteria bacterium
GCGACAGCATGGCCGACTCAGTGCCGCTGGTGGTGCTGTGTGGCCAGGTGCCGAGGCCGGCCATCGGTTCCGATGCCTTTCAGGAGGCGCCGGTGGCCTCCATCATGGGGGCCGTGGCCAAGCACGTGTTCCTGGTCACGGAGCCGGAGCGACTCGAGGCCACCATCCGCACCGCTTTCGAGATTGCCCGCACGGGTCGACCGGGTCCGGTAGTCGTCGATATTCCCAAGGACGTCCAGAACAGCACGGGCCGCTTCGACGGCTCATCGCGCCTGCCGATTCCCGGATACCGGCAGCGCCTCGCCAGGGTGGAATGCACACTCCTGACGCCTGAGCGTGCCGGCGAATTCCTGGCCATGCTGCGCGCCAGCAGGCGTCCGCTGCTCTATGCCGGTGGCGGGGTCATCAACGGCGGGGCGTCTGCCTCCCTGCGGGCCTTGGGCGATACGCTGGGTATTCCGGTGGTCACCACCCTGATGGGCATTGGCGCCAGCGACACCACTGCAGTCCTGTCGATGCGCATGCTGGGCATGCATGGTGCCGCCTTCGCCAACTATGCGGTGGAAGACTGTGACCTGCTGATTGCAGTGGGTGCGCGCTTCGATGACCGGGTGGCCGGCGTGCCCGCACGCTTTGCACGCAACGCTCGCCATATCCTGCACCTGGACGTGGACGCCTCGGAGATCAACAAGGTCAAGCGGGTCAGCTTCAGCCATGTCGGCCCCCTGCGGCAAGCGCTCGAGGTGCTGCACGCCGAGGCCGTTGCCGGCAACGCGCTCCCCGACTGGAGCGCCTGGCGCGCCCACTGCGCCGAACTCAAGGCGCGTCACGCGATGAATTACGACCGTGACAGCGAGTTGATCCAGCCCTACTACGTCATTGAGGAGATCAACCACTTGACCGGTGGCGAGGCCATCATTGCCACCGGTGTGGGCCAGCACCAGATGTGGGCTGCCCAGTACTTCGATTTCCGCGAGCCGCGCCTGTGGCTCACCTCCGGAAGCATGGGCACCATGGGCTTCGGTCTGCCCGCGGCGATCGGCGCCCAGTTCGCCAATCCCGACCGGTTGGTGATCGACATCGACGGCGATGCGAGCATCCGCATGAATCTCGGTGAATTGGAGACGGTGACCACCTATGACCTGCCGATCAAGGTGGTGGTGCTCAATAATTTCGGCGACGGCATGGTCAAGCAGTGGCAGAAGCTGTTCCACAAGGGGCGCCTGTCGGCCTCTGACAAGTCGCTGCACAAGAAGGATTTCATCAAGGCAGCGCAGGCCGATGGCTTCCCGTTTGCTGCGCGCCTCGAGCGCAAGGCCGACGTACCGCGGGTGGTCGGCGAATTCATCGGCTTCAAGGGTCCCGCGTTTCTCGAGGTCATCATCGACCCGGATGCCGGCGTCTACCCGATGGTCGGTCCGGGTCAGTCCTACGACCAGATGATCACCGGCGACTGGATTGCCTCGCGCGACCGGACCGAGATCGTGGCCCCTGACAAGTCGGAGATGTTCTAGGAGGTACCATGCGCTACCTGCACACCATGGTCCGGGTCGCCGACCTGGATCAATCCCTGGACTTCTACTGCAACAAGCTCGGCCTCACCGAGGTCCGTCGCTACGAGAGTCAGCAAGGGCGGTTCACGCTCGTTTTCCTCGCGGCACCGGGCGACGACCACCGGGCGCTCGTCGAGCTGACCTGGAACTGGGATCCCGAGGTGTACGGCATCGGCCGCGCCTTCGGTCACCTCGCCTACGAGGTCGACGACATCTACGCGACCTGCGAACACCTCATGAAGAAGGGCGTGACGATCAACCGTCCGCCACGCGACGGTCGCATGGCCTTCGTGCGCTCACCCGACAACATCTCGATCGAGCTGCTGCAGAAGGGCGGGGCCCTGCCACCGGCAGAACCCTGGGCATCCATGCCCAATACCGGGGAGTGGTAAGAGGCGTCAGCCTCCGCGCAGCCGCGCCAGCAGTGCGTCGAAGGCTTCCGCGTAGTCCCGGTGGAAGTCGCGGGTCACCGGTTCGCCCATGGTCGTTTCCCACCAGCGTGCCAGGTTGCCATGGGTGGTGACCGGATCGGGTACACCGAGCACCGGCACCACCGTCTTGTGCAGGATCACCATCCAGGGCAGCAAAGTGCAGTCGGCCAGCGAGAAAGCGCCCGCTGCCCACGGCCCCACGACCAGGGCGTCGATGCCGGCAAGGGCGTCTGCGAGGCGCGCCCTGCAGGCCTCCACGACAGCCGGATCACGGGTGGCCGGATCCATCTGGCGAAACAGCGTCGAGACCTCGGTGCCGACGTAGAGGTCCATCGCCCGGCTGATGCCTCGGGCCCTTGCCCGATCGGCAGCACCGCCTGGCAGGACCGAAGGCCCGGGTGCGCTGTCTTCCAGGTACTCCACGATGACGTCCGACTCGATCACGGCGCATCCGTCGTGCTCCAGCGAGGGCATCTTCGCGAAGGGATTGATGGCCCGGTAATCCGCCGACTTCAGGTCGGCGGGCATCTCCGGCTTGAGGTCCAGTCCTTTGTGCCGGGCGGCCAGGACCACCCGCGCCACATAGGGCGAGCCCAGCGATCCGTGCAGGACGTACATACCCGAGATTAAAGCCGGTGGAGGGCGCAGAGCTTGTTGCCGTCGGGATCACGCAGGTAGGCCAGATAGAGCCTCCCCACCGATCCTTCCCGCACGCCCGGCGGATCCTCGCAGCTGCTGCCACCCGCGGCGAGCCCGGCAGCGTGCCAGGCGTCGACCTGCTCGGGGGAGCTGGCTGCGAAACCGATGGTGGCGCCGTTGCCCGCCGTGGCCGGCTGGCCGTTGATCGGGGTGGTGACCGAAAAGATGCCGGCCGGCGTGAAGTAGAACATGCGGTGACCGTCCATTCTTGCCGGTGGTACGCCGAGCGTCGCGAGTACGCCGTCGTAGAAGGTCCTGGCGCGCTCGAGGTCGTTGGTGCCGATCATCACATGCGAAAACATGTCCGC